>CALKTZ010000336.1 GCA_937997355.1 uncultured Planctomycetales bacterium
GGGGGGCGCCATGGGCGACGTTCGACCAGCCCCGCCGGCAGAGGAGGCGGGGGTCGTTCGGCCGCCGCTTCAAGACTTCGGTGTAGTCGGCGCAGGCGCCGGCGTAATCGCCGACGACATCCCTGGCCATCCCCCGAAGCTCGTGGAGCTTGGCCGCGTTTTCGGCCGATGTCGCCGGCGAAGCGAGCAGCATCGTGCAGGAGCCGATGAGATCCTCGTGACGGTTCAAATCGAGCAGCAGTTGAACCCGGACCAGGTGCGTGGGGGCATATTTGGGGGCGATCTTCAGGGCTTCGTCGCACGCCCGGAGCGCCTCGTCGAGGCGGCCCGCCTGCTGCAACAGCACCGCCTGATTGGTCCGATCGACGACGACCGCGGCGGTGCCGGGGCGTTCGCAACGGATCGAGTCGCCGAGGTCGCGCAACGCGTCTTCGCGCTGCCCCGGCGAGAGTTTCTTCAGGCCGAGGAGCACACCCGCCCGGGCCCGATAGAGGGGGGCAAAATCGGGCTTGAGCGCGATCGCCTTCGTATAATTGGCCAGCGCGTCGTCGATCCGACCCTGGCTCCGATCGACCTCGGCGAGGCTGTTGAATGCCTCGAAACGGCCGGGGTCGATGCGGATGGCTTCCTGGAAATCGGCGATGGCGGCCCGCGGATCCTTCCTCCCGAAACGGATCAAGCCGCGATTATTGTACAAGATGTAGCGGAGTCGATCCGCAGCCGGGGCGTTCGAATCCTCGAGGAGTTCATACGCCCTCTGGCAATCGGCCTCGGCGTCGCGATAGAGCCTCTCGGCATCGGGACGAGAGGTGAGACTCCTGAGCGTGGCTTCACGCGCGCTGATGAAGCCGCGGAGCAGGTGGAGGTGGACCGAATCGGGCTGCTTCTGGAAGCAGACATTCAGTGCCGCGCGGGCCGTCGACGGATGCCCGGCCTGGAGATAGGCGATGGCGAGCAAGCAGGCGGCCCGGAAATGATCGGGCTGATGCCGGGCGGCATTTTCCAGCGCGGGGATCGCCGAGCCCCAATCTCCTCGACGAAACATCTCCCGGCCGATCAGGAAGTGGTCGAGGCAATCCACCGGCGACGTATTCCTCGCCGCCTCGTGCTCCCGCTTCGCGGCCGTATCGTCCCCTTTCAGGTCCAGATAGGCGGCCCGATGGAGATGCTCGGCATGGGTCGGCGAAGACCGCAGCGCGGCGGCCCGGTCGAGGATCGCCAGCGCGGCCTCGGCTCGCTCCGAGGGCTCGGAGTCGCCCGTTTGCGAAATGGCGTCGGCCAGGGTCAGCAGGAGCTCGTAATAGCCGGCCGCGATCTCCTCGCGTTCCTTCGGGGTGAGCACGGGGGGGATCGCTGGAGGACCCCACGCATCGCCGGAGGGGGACGGGCGATCGCCGAAGACGGCCAGCGCGGCACGCGCGGCCTCGGCGACGGCCCCGGAATTCTCCTTCTCGGGATAGCCGTCGAACCGAGTCTCCAGGAAGAAGGCCGCGTCTCGGGCGTTGAGGAATCGGCGGTAGGCCGCCTGGGCGCCCGCGAGGACCTCCGCGGCCTTGTGGGCATCCTTCTCGGCCTGGCTCCCCTGGATGGCCCGGTCGAGAAGCTCGTCGGCCTTCTTCTTCGCTTCCGAGAGACGTGGCTCTCCCTTGATGTCGTGCAGCAGCTTCTCGACCGCCACCTGGCCGTCGCTCCAGCGATTCGCCCGCAGGTCGTCCTGCACCTCGAAGAGGATCCGATTGGCCTCCCGAGAGGCCCGAGCAAACCGCGCGGCCTCCCGTTCCCTCTCGACCACCAGGTAGGTGGCCCCCGCCCCCAGCCCGGCGGTCGTGATGACGGCAAGGGCGGTGAGCGCCGGGTGCCGCTTCACCATCTTGAAGCCCCGTTCCCAGAACGGAGTCCGCCGGGCGCGAACCGGCTTGCCATCGAGGAAGAGCTGCAAATCTTCCGCGAGCGAGCGAGCGGTCTCGTGGCGTTTCTTCGGGTCCTTTTCCAGGCACTTCAGGCAGACCGTCTCCAGGTCGTAGGGGATATTCGTGCGCAACTTCGAAGGGGGGACGGGCTCCTTCTCGCGGACAAGCTTGATCGTTTCCGACGGATTCATCCCCTTGAGCGGGGGCTTCCCCGTCAGCATTTCATACAGGATGACCCCCAATGAATAGATGTCCGCGGCATGGTCGATCTCCTTGTCCCAACCTTTGGCCTGTTCGGGGGACATGTAGGTCGGCGTGCCGATCACCTGGCCGTGGAGGGTTTCGCCGTCCTCGACTTCGAGCCGCTTGGCGAGTCCGAAATCGGTGATCTTGGGGACGTTCTCCGCATTGAAGAGGATGTTCGAGGGCTTCAGGTCGCGATGGATGATCTTCTTCTCGTGCGCCTTCTCCACCGCCAATGCGAGCGTGGCCACCAATTCGGCCGACTCCCGAATCCCTTGCGGGTCTCCCTTCAGGCGATCCGCCAGCGTCCCCCCTTCCAAAAGCTCGAGCGCGAGGTAGGGGCCCTCTCGGGCCTCTCCGGAGAGGTAGATGTGGACGATGTTCGGGTGTTCGAGCTGCCCGACCGTCACCGCCTCGTTGATGAACCGGCGGATGTCCGACGGGTTGTCGTGCCGCCCGGGGTGGATCATCTTCAGGGCGACCGGCCGATCCATCGGATGCTGCATCGCCTTGTAGACGACCCCCATCCCCCCCTTGCCCAATCGCACCAGGATCGTGAACCCCGGGATGCGATCCCGGCGGAATTCCAGCGACGAATAATCCTGGCTGCCGCCGGAGCGCAGGGTCTCGTCTTCCGAGGCCTCGGTCGAGTCCTGAGAGCCGGAAGCGAGCGTGACCTGATCATCCGTATTGCCGGACTCATGATCGACCGTCTCGTCGGAGTTGTCGAGGATGGTGCCGATCGAGCCATGGCGGGTCCCGGTCTCGGTGATGGTCCCGGAGAGGATGGTCTCGACCACCTCGCCGAGCGGCCGATCCGCGGCCGCGCGCCCCTCCTCTTGCGATCCGACGTCATTGTCGCCGTGCTGCCCGACAATCACCGTCGGGGAGTTCGAATCACAATCTTTGGAGTTCGAGCCCATGGCATCCCCACCCGCTGTTCAGCAATTGCCTGCACACCCGAGGGAATGGTCCGTCATCCAGAACCGATCAATACGGAGCGCGATGGATCGCGTCATCCCTGAAAAACACTTGATAATCCAGTTTAAGCAATTTCCGCGCGATCGGACAATCGAAAATGCACACAAAAGCCTTACGGCAACGCACTTTCCCGCTCAATCAATGCGTCCGCCCCAACTGCCCGACGATGGCCCGTTTCAGCTCCAATGAGTCGATCGCCCCGGCCTTGCGGTAGACGACCTTCCCCCCCGGCGCGATCAGGAGCGTGTAGGGGACCGGTCCCGGCCATTCCTTGTCGAGCGCATCGCCGAAGGTATCCCGGCTGGCCTCGCTCATCAGGTAGTTCGTCGCCGAGACGTGCTTCTCCTTGAGGACCCGGAGGGCTTCCTCCTTCTTCGCGGGCTCATCCAGGCTGATCGTGACCATGCGGAACGGACGGCCGCGATACATTCGGTTGATCTCGACCAGCTCCGGCAACTCGGCCACGCAGGGGCCGCACCAGGTCGCCCAGAGGTTGACGAGGGTCAGGCGATCGGTCGAATTCCTGGCCAGCTCGGCGGCCCCCTTCGCGTCGATCGCCTCCAGCGCGACCGGCTCGGCGTCCCACCTGGCCAGCGACTTGACGACGTCCGCGCGTTTGTCCGACCACTTGGTCGAGCAGCCGAACACGCGCGTCCTGGCAATCGGAACCGACTTGCCCGCCAGCACCGCCTCGATGGCGTTCAGCGCATCGTGAGATTTCACCTTCGATTCCGCGTCGGCGTCGTCGAACCTGCCGACGTACCGCAACGTCCTCGACTCGTCGAAGACGTACACCTGAGGGGTCGCGAGCACCCCGTAAGCCTTGCTGGTCGCCTGGGTTTCGCCGTCGTACAGGTAGGGATACGAAATCTTGTGATCCTTCGCGCGGATCTTCATGTCTTCGAACGAGTCGCCGAGATCGGTGAAACCTAGCTCGTCGAGCCGCACGGCCGACGCGTCATTCGGAGAGATCGCCACGACGGCGATCCCCCTCTCCTTGGCATCGGCGTGGAGCCGGGCGATCCGATCTTCGTAGGCCTGAGCGGTCGGACAATGGTTGCATGTGAAGACCACCACCAGGACCTTCGCCCCGGCAAAATCCTTGAGGCTGTAGGTCTTGCCGTCCACCCCCGGGAGCTGGAAGTCGGGAGCCTTGGCGCCGATCGGCAGGGTAGTCAGGCCGGGAGGATCGGCGATCGCGCGTCCCGATGAGGCGAG
>CALKTZ010000337.1 GCA_937997355.1 uncultured Planctomycetales bacterium
TCAAGGTCGCGACCAACACGCCGATGTACGACCGGATGATCGACGACATGGACCTCAACGCCGGGACCATCCTCGACGGCGAGGGCGTCGAGCAGGTGGGCCATCGGCTCTTCGACATGGTGCTAAGGGTCGCCAGCGGCGAGCAGACCAAGAGCGAGCAGCAGGGGGTGGGCGAGGAAGAGTTCATGCCCTGGTCGGTCGGGCCGACCCTGTGACGGCGCGCCCTTCCAGGCGGCCTCCGTCCGGGAATCGGGCCGCGATCCCAGCAACGGCCGCCCCGGCGCGATCGAGCGACGCCCCCGGGGCCGGCATGCGCACGCTGCTCTGGCTGGTCCCGCTGCTCGTGCTGCAAATCGCCTGGCTGGGCTGGTTCCTCGGCGTCCAGCTCCCCAATGCGAAGAACCTGGGAGTCTTCGCGAGGCGAGGGCTGCTCCTGCTGAGCGGATTCCCCGGGATCATCCCCGACGTCACCTGGACCGAGTCGCTGCTGGGCCTGGCGATCTCGAAGCTTGCGCACGTCGAGTATCTGCCGCAGCGATTGCCGGTGGTGCTCGGCGCGGCCCTGATCGCCGCCGCCGCGATCGCGATCGGCGATTGGACTCTCCGCTTCCTCAACTTCCGGAACTCTCTGACCGCGGGAGAACGACTCCCCCTCTGCTTCGGGCTCGGTTGTTCCGAGCTGGGTGTCCTCACCCTCCTGCTCGGCAGGCTCGGGCTGTTGAACCCCTGGCTGATCCGGCTGCTGCTGGCGGCGACCGTCGCCGGGGGGCTCGCCGTCGCGCGCCCCTGGCGCTCCTGGAAGAACTGGATCCCGCGACCCACCTCCTGGACGAGTTGGCTCCCCTTGCTGGTGGTCCTCCCATTCCTTTGGATCATGTTCCTGGGCTCGATGCTCCCGTCGATCGACTTCGACGTGATCGAGTATCACCTGCAAGGCCCCAAGGAATACTACCAGGCCGGCCGGATCCAGTTCCTGCCGCACAACGTTTACACCAGCATGCCGTTCGGCGTGGAGATGCTCCACCTCCTGGGGATGGAGTTGCTCGACGACTGGTGGTGGGGGGCGCTGGTCGGCCAGCTCCTGGTGATGATGTTCGCCCCGGCGACCGCCCTGCTGATCGCCTCGATCGCCCGGCGGGGCGGCTCGACCCGCGCCGCCTGGATCGCCGCCATCGTCTACCTCTCGACCCCCTGGGTCTACCGGCTGTCGCTGATCGCCTATGTGGAAGGCCCCCTCTGCTTCTATCACGCCGCCCTGATCTGGACGGTCGTGTTCGGCGCCTCGGACCGGCCCCGGAGCGAGGCTCCCGGCGACCAGAACTCAACGCCTCCATCCCGGCCCCCGCAAATTGCCGCGCTGCTTGGCCTGCTGGCGGGGGGGGCGATGGCCTGCAAGTATCCCGGCCTGATCTCGGCGGTCATCCCGTTCGGCCTCGTGGTCCTGGTCGATTCGGCGCGGTCGCGATCGGCGAGGCCGATCCTATTATTCGCCCTCGGCTGGGGGGCGATCATGGCCCCCTGGCTGGGGAAGAACCTCATCGACACCGGCAATCCGGTCTATCCGCTCCAGTATCGCATCTTCGGCGGCCGGCACTGGGACGAGACGCTCGACCGGAAGTTTCGCGACGGCCATTCCCCCCGGCCGGTCACCCTCTCCCTGTTCGTCGAATCGATCGTCGAGGTCGCCGGGGGCTCCGACTGGCAGTCCGGCCTCTACCTGGCGCTTGTGCCGTTGTCGCTCTTTCGGCCCGGTTCTCGAAGACTTGTATTAGGGCTCTGGCTCTATGCCATCTATCTCTTCCTGACCTGGTGGTTCCTGACGCATCGGATCGACCGCTTCTGGCTCCCGCTGCTGGTGCCGCTCGCGGTGCTCGCCGGGCTGGGGGGAGACTGGATCCGGAGCCGAGCCTGGTCGGCCTTGCTGGTCGTCGTCCTGTCGATCCATGTCCTGACGAATTTCGTCTACAACACGACGTCTCTCGCGGGATTCAATGAGTGGACCGGGGATCTCGTCGCACTCCGGCGGGATCTCCCGAAGCGGATGGACGCCCCGCTGGCCGAGGTCGATCGGTCACTCCCGCCCGACGCCAAAATCCTGGTCGTCGGCCAGGCGGCGGTCTTCCCGGTCAATCACCCGATCGTCTATAACACCGTGTTCAACGAGGAAACGCTCGAACGGCTCGCCCGGGATCGGACCCCCGACCAGTTTCGCAAAACCCTCAAAGATATGGGAATTTCCCACATCTATCTGGACTGGCAGGAAATTCGCCGCTATCGTCAGCCGGGTAACTACGGCTATACCGACTACGTCACCCCGGAACTCTTGAAGTCCTGGGTCGATTCCGGAATCCTCGACAAACCGCTGGTCCTCGCCCCCCTGCACGAGCTGTATCGAGTCCGCTAGGACTCGAGGCCGAATCAACGAATGGAAATCGACGCCCGAATGAAACGCACGGATGTTCTCAATATCGTGACCGGAGGCGCGGGGTTCATCGGGACCCACCTCGTGGGGAACCTCCTGGCGCGAGGCGCCCGGGTGCGTGTCATCGAACGCCCCGGGGCCGAGACGTCCCACCTGCCGAAAGGGGTCCAGGTCGTCCGGGCCGATATTCGCGATCGCGAGGCCGTTTCCCATGCCGTGCAAGGCGGGACTTACGTCTACCATCTCGCCGCCAATCCGAATTTATGGGTAAGAGACCGCCGGGAGTTTGACGCCGTCAACTTCCGGGGGGCGGTCAACGTGCTCGAAGCGAGCCTCGCGGCGGGGGCGGAGCGGGTCCTGCACACCAGCACCGAGAGCATTTTGACCAAGGCCAAATCGGCGGAGACCATCGACGAATCCGTGAAGATCACCGAGCAGGACGCCGTCGGCCCCTACTGCCTCTCGAAATTGCGGGCGGAGGACGCGGCGATGGCATTGGCCCGGGCCGGTAATCCGGTCCTGGTGGCGAACCCCACCATGCCCGTCGGCCCCGGGGACCTCGGCTTTTCGCCGCCAACCCGGCTGATCCGCGACTTCGGCCTGGGCAAGATCCCCGCCCGGATGGACTGCACCTTGAATCTGATCGACGTTCGGGATGTCGCGGAAGGCTTGGTCCGGGTGATGGAACGGGGCGAACCGGGCCGGCGCTATCTCCTCGCCGGGGAAAACCTTTCGCTCGCCGAACTTTTCCAGATCCTTTCGGAGTTGACCGGCGTCCGGCCCCCTCGATTCCGCGTCCCTTACAGTCTCGCCTTATTTGTCGCCTATTTGAGCGAGTTCTGGGCCGATCATGTGTCGGGACTTTCCCCCAAGGCGAACGTCACGGGAGTGAGGCTGGCGAAACGAATTATGCACTTCGACCCGTCGCGAAGCCTGGCCGATCTCGGTCTTCAACCCAGGGCGGTGCGCCTCTCGCTGGCGGACGCCGTCGAATGGCTCCGAAGCCGCGGTCAAATCCCGATCGGCCTCGATCCTCCGAAAAATTTCCGCGGCCGGATCCGGCAAGGGGCGAATCCCTGAGCGGGAAGATGAAAGGGAGCCCGAATCACCGGCTCCAAGGCCATCGAACATTGACGTTTCGGATAAAGAGCCTAAGATTTCTCGATTTCGTCGCAAAATCAACTACGGGTTCCTTCC
>CALKTZ010000338.1 GCA_937997355.1 uncultured Planctomycetales bacterium
TCGACACGATCGTCGTCGGCCGGTTGGGTCCGGAGGCCATCGGCGCCGTCAGCCTGGGGAGCGCGATCTATTTCGCGCTCACGATTTTCGGGTTCGGGCTGCTGCTGGGGCTGGATACCCTGGTCTCGCAGGCTTATGGAGCCGGGCGTGTGCGCGAATGCCGAAGTTGGCTCATCCAGGGACTTTACCTCACCCTGCTCATCTCCCCGCCGATGATGGGACTCCTCTGGTGGGGTGTGCCGAAGCTGGCCGGGCTGGGGGTACACGCCTCGGTGCTCGAAGCGGCGGTCCCCTTCCTCAAGGCGCTGACCTGGGGGACGCTCCCGCTTTTCATCTACGCGGCGACGCGCCGCTATCTCCAGGCCCAGGGGATCGTCAAGCCGGTCATGTATACCCTGATCGCCGCCAATGTGCTCAACGCCTTCGTCGATTGGGTCCTGGTTTACGGCAAGCTCGGCATGCCGGCGATGGGCGTGGAGGGGGCGGGATGGTCGACGGCGATCTCCCGGCTGTTCATGGGGCTGGCGCTGGTCGTGACGGCCCTGGTTCACGACCGTTCGCATGGCGGCCTGCTCGCGCGAGTTTCGTGGCGGCCGAGCTTCCGCCTGCTCGCGAGGCTCCTGAAGCTGGGACTCCCCGCCGGGGCGCATGTCACGCTCGAAGTGGGGGTTTTCGCCGCGGCGACGACCCTGGCCGGGATGCTCGACCCGATCTCGCTGGCGGCGCATCACGTCGTGCTGGAGATCGCCAGCGTCACGTTCATGATCCCGCTGGGGCTCTCCTCGGCCGGTGCGGTGCGGGTCGGCCAGGCTCTGGGGCGCCGGGAGCCCGACGCCGCGCAGTATGCCGGCTGGACGGCCCTCCTGCTCGGCGCCGCCTTCATGGCCTTCGCGGCGATCGTCTTCATCGCCGTGCCGGGAGGGCTGATCTCCATCTTCACCGACGATCCCGCGGTGATCGGGACGGCCGCCTCGTTGATGGTGATCGCGGCGGCCTTCCAGCTCTTCGACGGCCTGCAAGGGGTCTCGGCCGGGACCATGCGAGGGGCGGGAGACACCCGCACGCCGGTCGTGTGTACCCTGGTGGCCTACTGGATCATCGGCCTGCCGCTGGGCTATCTCCTGGCGTTTCGCGGCGGGATGGGGATCTCCGGCCTCTGGGTGGGCCTGGCCGCCGGCCTGGCGGTCGCCGGGATTTCCCTACTGGCCGCCTGGGCGGCCAAGTCTCGGGCGTTGGCGCGGGGGGAATACCACCTGGCCAACGCCCCCCTGCCCGTTCATTGATTGCCTCGCTGAGCCCGTCAAATCAGCTCGCGGATCAGCTCGGTTTCGGGGGGGAGGATGGAGACGGGGCGGTCGGCCTTGTCGCGGACGAAGGCGTGGGGATCGATCCCCATGTTGTGGTAGACGGTGGCCAGCACGTCTCGGTAGTGGATGGGGCGGGCCGCGGCGGAGCCGCCGAGCTTGTCGGTCGAGCCGATCACCTGGCCGACCTTCATGCCCCCCCCGGCGAGCAGGGCCGAATTGACGCGCGCCCAGTGGTCGCGGCCGGCGTCCTTGTTGATCTTCGGGCTCCGGCCGAATTCGCCCCAGACGACGACCGTGACGTCCTGGTCGAGCCCCCGGGCGTGGATGTCCTCGACGAGCGCCGAGACCCCCTTGTCGAAGAGGGGGAGATGATTGCGGAGCCAGGAGAAGTTGTTGCCGTGGGTGTCCCAGAAGCCGTAGGCGACGGTGACGCAACGCGCCCCGGCTTCGACCAGGCGTCGGGCGATGAGGAGCTGATCGTTCCACATCGGCGCGCCGTCGCCGAGATGCGTCGCGGAGCCGATGCCGTAGCGGTCGCGGAGCCTGGGATCTTCGCGGCTCACGTCGAGCGCCCTGGCCAGCTTGTCGGAGGTCAGGACGGTGAACGCCTTCTGATAGAAGTTGCTCATCCCGTCGACCGTCGGGCCGGCGACGTCGGCATCGCGGCGGAATTGATCGAACTGGCCGAGGAGATCGCGGCGGCCGGCGAACCGATCGGCCGAAACTCCAACCGGCGGGCGCAAGAGCGCCAGGTCGTCTCCTTCCATGCGGGCGGCGCGGTGCGCCTCCCCCAGGTAGCCGGAGCCGGGGCTGTTATAAGGCCGGTGCTGCATGACCGGGAAAAGATCGACGAACGGGGGGACGACCGGATCGACCGGCCCTTGAAGCTTCGAGATGACCGAGCCGAAGTGGGGGCGCTCCTCGCGCCGGGCGATCCCCATCGGATAGCCCGCGACGCTCTGGAAGCTGGAATGCTCGTCGATCTGGCCGACGACCGAGCGGACGACCGCCAGCCTGTCCATGCAGGCGGCGGCCCGGGGGAGCAGCTCGCAGACGTCGATCCCGGGGATCTTCGAGGCGATCGGCTTGAACTCGCCTCGGATACTCTCCGGGGCGTCCATCTTGAGGTCGAACGTATCCTGGTGCGAGAGGCCGCCGGCCAGGTAGACCATGATCACCGATTTGTGCCGGTTGCCGGGGCCCTTCGCGGCCCCCTTGCGCCCCGGGATGGTGATCTCGGCGGGGGTGGCGCCGTTGGCTTCGGCTTCGAGCAGGTGGGCCAGACTCAGCCCCCCCATCGCCAGGCCGCCGACCTTCAAGAAGGACCGTCGCGAGAGGCCGTCGCAGAACCGTCGATGGCCATCGGAGCCCGGAGCCCATAGAGTCAGCATGTTCGAACTCTCCTCATCCTCTCGGTCTGCCCGGCTCGGCCGTGGATTGCCATCGTCGAGACGGGTTTCGAGGGGGCCGGCCGACCGATCTCGCCCGAGCGGCGAGGGTGGGCCAAGGCGTCGTATGTCCTTCCCTATCGGAATGTTCAGGAATACGGTAACACCTTTTACGGCCCCCGGCAATGTGCCTTTGGGGGATTGCGGGGGTTGTCGGGTTTGGCGTGGCGGGATCGGGCCGGCCGTCGCGCCATCGCAACAATCCGGGCGATCGATGGAGGGGACATTCTCGGCCGTGGAATTGATTTTCCACGCGCGCAAAGAGAGTCGGTGACGCGCCCCTCTGCCTAAGCGCGACACCGACTCCCGCGGAGCACCGAAACAACTCAGCCAAGACGGCTTCGCCGGTTCGTCGTGCTTTCGAGGATTCCGTTCCGTTTGATTTCGGTCGACGTCAGTGGTTCCGGCGATGACGGCGACGGCCCCGACGATCCCGGCGATCCCGATCATGACGAAGGTTGAAGGCTCGGGGACCGACTGCGCCGCGATGTTGGAATTGTCGGGGGCGAAGTCGGAAATCTGGTTGTTATTGCCGCTGCCGAGCCGGGGCCACAGATTGAATGTATAATCGGCCGGGGCGAATCCCTGCGACGGCAGGAACGAGGCGAGCACGGACGCGGTGATCGTGTTGCCGCTGATCGTGATATCCCCCGGAGATAGGGCCGTTGAACCTCCGCCGACGATCCGGTTGACCGAGCCAGTGCCGTTGGGCTGCAAGACGATGACCGAATCGAACAGCACGCCCGATGCCAGGCTGCCGAACCGTGCGGTGCCGGCCCCTCGATCGACGCCCCAAACGTAGAGCGCGCCCGGCGTGGTGCCGATGGCCCCGCTCATCGTCGCGCTCAGGACGAATTTGTTGCCGTCGAAAGTCACGTCGATCGACGTGACATCCAGGTCCCCCCCATGGGCGCCCACGTAGCTCGGCAGGAAATCATCGGCGGGATCGCTGACGATCCCCGCGCCCGCCCGCCCCGACAACCCGGCCAGCGCCGCGAAAACCGCCAGACCCCATGTGAATTTGCTCATGGCTGCGTCCTCTCGTCGAAATGTTGAAGCGACTCCAATCCCCGCGCGCACGGGGAACGTCCCGATCTTCCCATTTCATCCCCGAGTTTCGGCGAAGGCGCGAAGCGATCCCGCGCACGGCCTGACACCGCGCACAACGCCCGCCGAACTCCGACCGAAACCCGATTTGATCGGAACGATGGGTGACCCGCGTCACTCCCCGGTTTCTGACTACTCCTTTAAGAGCCGGACTCCTCGCGTTCGGTTACGAAAAATCCGCGATTATCGGAAGAAAAATGGCATCGAGCCGCCCGGCCAGCTCCGCCAAACCCCGCGGGCCTTCGGGTTCAAGTTCTTAAAATGAGTTTGTTAAAACATAAGCAAGTAAAGGACAAAAAACCGTCGCGTCGGTGAAAAGTTATCCTCATTTGGCACCGGTTCGTGCGATGACAAAATGAGAAAAACGTGTTCCAGGAATGACTTGTGATTCGGGTACGGGAGTTGCTAAGCGGAAGCCGCCATCGAAGGCGGGGGGATTGCCGCTGCCTTGCCGGCTTCGCGATGTCGCGGGGCTGTTTTCGAAGCAAGCGTTCACGCGGAGGTGGGGAAATCGTATGCGGATTTTGTTCGGATTTCGGCGGTCGACGCGGGCCGGCGGCTTCACGCTGATCGAGCTCCTGGTGGTGATCGCGATCATCGCGGTGCTGATCGCGCTGCTCCTGCCGGCGGTGCAGGCGGCGCGCGAGGCGGCGCGGCGCATCCAGTGCACCAACAACCTGAAACAACTCGGCCTGGCCCTCCATAACTATGAATCTTCGGTCGGCGCGTTCCCCATGACCCTGACGATCCAGGGGCCGTCCGCGGGGGTGGTGACCTGGACGAACAGTTTCGGCCCGCACGCCCGGATCTTGCCGTTCGCCGAGCAGGGGAACGTGTTCAACTCCTGCAACTTCATCCTGGACATGCAGACCCCATCCAATACGACGATCCTGGCGCAGGTGATCACGACCCTGATCTGCCCGAGCGAGATCCGGCCCCAGAGCCGCCCCCTTGCCGACGGGACCCAGTACGGCATCTCCAACTATGGGGTCTGCACCGGGGATTGGTACGTCTGGGGCGGCCTGGGGGGCGCGGTCCGCAACCGGGGGGCCTTCGGGGTCAATCTCTCGCGGTCGATGGGGCATTTCACCGATGGCCTGAGCAACACCCTGTTCATGTCCGAGGGGAAGGCATTCTTCAATTACTATCGGGATTGCTCGACATTCAGCATCACCGACCCGAACAACGTCCCGCCTCCCGACGCCGACCCGGTCGCGGCCGCGCCGGAGTACCTGTCGGGCTGCGTCTTGCGGGCCGACGAGGCCCGCACCCAGTGGTTCGAATCGGGATCGCACCACAACGGGATGACCACCGCCTGGCCCCCGAACAAGAAGACCCCGGGGGGCCCGAATCGGCTCTACCCCGACGTCGACCTCAACAGCAGCCGCGAGAAGCGAGGCTTCCCGTCGTTCGCCGCGTCCACCGCGCGGAGCTACCACCCGGGAGGGGTCAACGCCCTGCTCGGGGACGGCTCGGTCCGGTTCGTGAAGAGCACGATCAACGGCTGGACCTGGCGCGCGCTGGGGACGGTCGCGGGGGGCGAGGTCATCAGCGCCGACAGCTATTGAGACCATCGAAGGAGGCAAACAACCGATGATCGTCGTTCGCCGGAAGGGCGTCCGTGCCTTCATCGGCACGTTCGCCTGCATCTGCATCGGCGCCTCGTGCTTGATGACGCCGGGCTGCGGAGGGGCTCCCGCAGGGGCCTCTCCCCCCGATGCCGCCGAGGCGAGGCAGGTCCTGGAAACCGCGCTCGATGCCTGGAAGCAAGGGCGTGTCAAATCGCTGGCGAGCCGCACTCCCCCGGTCCGCCTGGCGGATCAGGATCAGTCGACCGGAAGGAGCTTGCAAGCCTATCGCCTCGCGGGAGAACCCGAGGCGATGGGGCCGACCTTGAATTTCCCGGTCGAGCTGACGCTGCGAGACCGACGGGGAGGGAGCCGGCAAGTGTCGACCGTCTATCAGGTGGTCCTCTCGCCCGACCCGACCGTCCTTCGCAACGATCCCTGATTCGGGCTGGCCCTGTGCGGGGGCCGGGAGGACGCGGATTCCTTCGAGAGCGTCTCGATTTCGGGTTTGCGATGGGTTAACCTCGCGAGCGGTTTTACCCAGCTTATAGGCGTTCCGACCCATGATGAATCCGTTGAAATTCTTGCTCGCCGTTGTGCTGGTCGGGATGTCGGGGAGACTTGCCGTCGCCGAAGGGCCGGCGAAGACGAGCCTGGCCAATGCCGCGATCCGCTACACGGTCTCCGAGGTGCCGTTCCTGATCCTGAAGCGAGGGGATGTCGAGGCGACGGTCGTCGACAACCGGGCCGTCGACGTGGAGGCGCTCCCCGGCCATCGCGCCGGCTACAGCGGGCTGGCCGCGCTTCGGCATGCGAAGCGTCGAGAGAATCTGTTCGTGCCCCGGTATGCCGGATTGAACTTCGAGCACATCCACGACGGCACCACCCGGCCGAGGAATATCCTCTTCGAACCTCGCAATGCGCCGATGGAGCTACGCCGGATCGACGAGTTCACCGCGGAGCTTTATCAGCCTCCCACCCCGTTCTGGGGGCTGGAGAGTTGCCACCGCTACGCGTTGCTCCCCGACGGCGCGATCGAGTTGACGTTCGAATGCATCCCGCGCAAGGCGAGTTTCCGGGGCGGCGATCTCGGGCTCTTCTGGGCGAGCTACATCCAGCAGCCCGAATCGGGGGCGATCCACTTCCTGGGGCATTCCGAGTCGGGGGATGCCGCCCCGCGCTGGCTGGAGACGGCCTCCCCGGAGCATGGCGTCCGGTCGACCCATCCGGGGCGCGACGACCGCCGGGCCTTCCGGCATGACACCGATTTCCCGCTGACGCTCGTCTTCAACAACTCGGGCAACCGGTTCGACGAGCCCTGGTTTTTCGGCGTCAGCCGCGGCATGGCCTATGTGCAGATTTTCCGGACGCGCGACCGGGTTCGGTTCGCGCAGTCTCCCACGGGGGGCGGAGAATCGAACCCGGCCTGGGATTTTCAGGTCCTTCATTCCGACGCCCAGATCGGGAAGCGATACACCCTGGTGATGCGCGCACTTTATCTGCCCTACGAATCACCCGAACAGATACGCCGGGCGGTCGAGCCGCACCGGCTGGCGCTTGAGCGAGACGAGGAGGAATAGTCGCCGCGCTCGAGACGATCCGGCCCCGTTAGACGCTGGAGCCGCCGTTGGGGCTGATGGTCTGGCCGATCATGTAGCTCGCCTCGTCGCCGACCAGGAAGGCGGCAACGTTGGCGACCTCCTCGGCGGTGCCGAGCCGCCCGAGCGGGACGCGCTGGAGGATCGTCGCGCGCATCTCGTCGGAGATGTTCGAGAGGATCGGGGTTTCGATCCAGCCGGGGGCGATGCAGTTGACCCGGATGCCGGCCTGGGCGACCTCACGCGCGACCGCCTTCGTGAAGGCGATGATCGCCCCCTTCGCGGCCGTGTAGGCCGAGGCGCCGGGGAGCCCCAGGATTCCCGCGACCGAGCCGATGTTGACGATCGCCCCCTTCCCCATCGGGAGCATGCGCCGCAGGGCCTCGCGCGTGCAGAAGAAGGTCCCGTTCAGATGGACCGAGAGCTTGGAATTCCAGGCCTCGTCGGTCACCTCGTGGACCGGCATGGGGGGGCTGGCGTTCCCCGCGTTATTGATCAGGATTTCGGGGAACAGATCCAGCCCATCAAGCTGGGCGAAGAGGGCGGCGACCGATTCCGACCGGCCGACGTCGGTGACCGCCGCGAAGGCGTCGCCCCCTTTCGACCGAATCCGACTGGCCGTCTCCTCGCCGCTCCGCGCATCGAGCTCGGCGATCACAACCTTCGCCCCTTCCGAGGCGAGTTTCTCCGCGATCGCCCGTCCGATCCCCGACCCCGCACCCGTGACAATTGCGACCTTGCCTCGAAGCGACATCCCTGTCTCTCCTTTTGGATCCTCGAACATTGGAGAATCCGACTCGTCGTGATCCGTAAAATGGATGAAAAACGACATGTTAAACAAGATGCCCAAGTTGCGTAAGGCCAGGCAAGGCAAAAATGGGCATATTCTCGAATTTTGGGAAACCTGGGGCATTAGCCCTCGGCACCCAGCTCTCAAACCCCCTGCACGCTGGAAATGGGCCTCGGGCCTTCGCTAGGATGGGTGCCCAATTCCATTCCGATGTAATTCGGTTCGATCTTGACCGGATCAATCCGCTCCGATCACAGCGGAGGGATGCCGAGGCGGCCGGTTTTATGTGAGGGGAGTTGTGCGATGTTGAACACGTTGACCGTCGTTTTGTTACTCGGGACCGCGGCCCAAACCTCCGCGGTTCCTCGCTTCGAGGCCGAGCAAATCTTCCCGCCGGTCGAGCCGCAGACCCATGCGCCAGGGATCGTCGAACTTCCGAACGGCGACTTGCTCGCCTCCTGGTATGGCGACCCGGTGAAAGGGACCGAAGGGAGTAGCGACGCGGCGGTATTCGGGGCTCGCAAGCTCAAGGGGGAAACCTCCTGGAGCAAGCCCTTCGTGCTGGCGGACCGCCCTGGCTTCCCCGATTGCAACACCTGCATGATGGTCGATCCGCAAGGCGCGCTCTGGCTCTTCTGGCCGACGATCCTGGCGAACTCCTGGGAGTCGTCGATCATGAATTATCGGTCGACGACCGATCACGCGAAGCCGGGCGAGCCCCGCTGGATGAAGGAAGGATTGATCTTGCTCCGGCCGGACGATTTCGGCGACGACGCCCTGAAGATCCTCGGCTCGCGGAATATCAAGCCTCCTCGCGGGGTGAAGGCCACCCCGACGGTCCTGCCGAGCGGCCGAATTTTGCTCCCCCTCTATTCCGATACCTACTCGATCTCGATCATGGCGATCAGCGACGACCAGGGGGCCTCCTGGTACGCGAGCAAGCCCTTGATCGGCTTCGGCAACATCCAGCCGACCGTCCTGCGGCGAAACGATGGGACGCTGGTCGCCTACATGCGCGAGAATGGCCCGCTCAATGTCATTCGCGTTTCGGAATCGAAGGATGACGGGATCACCTGGAGCCCCGTCGGCGAGACCGATCTCCCCAACCCCGGCAGTGGGATCGACGCGGTCCGCCTGGCCAACGGCCACTGGCTGCTCGTCTACAACGATCAGAAGGATAGCCGCGCGGTCCTCGCCGTCTCGATCTCCGAGGATGAAGGGAAGTCCTGGAAGATCACCCGGCACCTGGAGAAGCACAATGCCGGTCGCTACCACTACCCGGCCATCATCCAGGGGCGCGACGGCACCATCCACGCCATCTACAGCACCTTCATCGCGCCCGAAGATGCCGGTGACGAGGCGAAGGCCAAAAAGCAGACCCTGAAGGGAATCAAGCACGCCGCGTTCAATGAAGAATGGGTCCGCTCGGGAGATTGACGATAGGCTCTGGGCATACCGTGCCGTTCGGCGACGGACGGATGGGGAGACGAGGATTCCAACCTTCGAGCATTTCTCCTTCCCCAAATGATCTGAATTCGGTAATTTGCTCGCCCATACGCCCGACTTCGCCAGGAAAAGGAGTTTCTCGTGAACGGCATTGAGGTGCTCAAGGCGTCCCTCGCGGGGACGCAGTTCGTGCTCAAGTGGTTCGTCGAGGATTTCACCGACGCCGATCTCCTGGTGCGTCCGGTCCCGGCCGCCAATCACGCGGCCTGGCAGATCGGCAACGTGATCACCGGCGACGTTTACATCCTGAACGACCAGTCGCTCAGCGTGACGTTTCCCGATCTTCCCCAGGGCTTCGCCGAGAAGCACGGCCCCAACGGCACCAAGGACGACGGCCCCGAAGGCTTCTTGACCAAGGCGGAATACTTCGATCTCTTCGACAAGGTTCGCGCGGCGACCATCGCCTCGCTCGATTCCCTGACCGATGCCGACCTCGATCGCCCCACGACCGGCGACATCGCCAAGTTCGCCCCCACCCTGGGACGCCTTTACCTGATGGTCTCCGACCATACGCTCATGCACGCCGGCCAATTTTCGGTCATCCGCCGGGCGCTCGGCAAGCCCGTCTTGTTCTAGGCTCGATTGAACTTGATTCGATGGTTTCCGATCCGTACCGATCTTCGCGAGGCGAGAATTTCCCGCGATTTCTCGGAGAATCGCCCTCGTTCGTCGATTTTCGACTCGTTATCATGGGCAGTTTGCCCCGAGCCGAGGGCGACGACGCCGCCAGGACGAAGCGAGTCTCCAATCAACTTCAACACATTGAGGATCATTCATGCAGCCGAACGATCTCGAGCTGTACAGTTCCAAGGAACTCATCGATGAATTGCTGAGGCGGACGACCTTCCAGGGGGTCATCGTCCATTCTCGCGACGAGGCCAGGAGCTCGGACTGGGAAAATGAGCGAGTTTTCAATGTGTGCCTCAACGCCAACCTCGACATCGAACGCGCGGGGCGCCTGCTGGGCGTCGTCAGCCAGCATTTGGTGAACTGCGATTCGTGACCGAGCGAGCACGGCTGCTTTCGCCTCGGAGTACCAAATGAATTGACACGAGGGGAATTCGCGTGAGCGCATCCCCTCGTGTCGGAATGCCCAGGAGTTGACGGACTCCGGGCGTTTGCTGATTTGTTCAATCAATCAACCGCTTGATTGATCGCGCTCACTTCTTCCCTCTTCCGGTCTCGCGCGAGCGGACTTCGACATCTCCTTCGCGTTCGATCTTCACCTGTTCCTTGCGGACCTGCCCCGACACTTTCTCGGTGTCGCGGACGGTGCGCTTGCCGACGCTGACCTCCTCGGTCACGACCGGGGTCTTGGTCACCTCGACCATTTCCTCGCGGACCGGGATGCGGATCTGCTGATTGTCGTCGCGGAAATCGGCGTTCGAGGCGTTCTTGTTGACCGCCCTGCGCTCGATGACCACCTCTTCGCGCTCGACCGGAACCTCCAGCGTCTTGGTCTCGGTGTGGACCTCCTTGCGGACGCGGACCTCCCCCTTCTCGACTGGCCGCTTGCTCGCGTGCAGTTGCTCTTCCTTCACCTGGATCGTGTCGCCGAAATCGGCCCCGCGATATTCGTCGGTGTCGCCGAGGCGATCGGTCCGGGACTGCATCCCCATGGCCATCGCGGGGCGGGAACTCGACGCCGTCAAGTTCCCCTGGGTGTGCATATTGTAGGCGCCTTGGCGATTGAGAATCGTCTGGGCCTCGGCGGCTCGGCCGTCGGCGTGGACCGTGACGACCACGCGCCCCGCCTCGAATTCCCCTTGATAATAGGTGGCCTCGTCTTCGGGGATTCCGGCACCCACCAACGCGCCCACCAGCCCGGCGATTCCCGCCCCGGCCGCGGCGTTCGACAGGATGATCCCCAGGGTTCCCCCCGCGATCGCGGGGCCGATCACTGGGATCACGCCGGCGAGCACCCCCACGCCCGCGAGCGCTCCCAAGCCCAAGCCCGTGAGCGCTCCCGCCGTCGCCCCGGCCGCGGCTTCCGAGCCCTCCTCTTCTTCCACGTCGATCGCGAAATCGTCGGTGTTGTGTCTCATGGCCACGCCGATCTGGTCGTCGCGGAAGCCCGCCTTGCGAAGCTCGGCGACCGCCCGATCGGCCTGGGCGCGATCCTCGAAAACGCCGACCACCGTGGATCGCTCTTGAACCTGTTCCGTGCTGGACTGCTTCTGAGCTTTCATGGGAGTCTCCTGTTGAATCAAAATTATGCTGAAAAGGCGTGCAATCGCCCGATGAGGGAAGTCGCATCGCCTTGTTGGTGAATGGCTGGGAAACTCGTCTCGTCACTTCGGACGTCGGTGATGCACTTTCGCAAACCGGGTGCCGCCCTCCCTCGGAACGACGATAAGCCTCGGAAAGATTGGGCGATTGACAAATCCGTATGATCGAAGTTGTTAATCAAGGTGTGTGAGGCAATCTAGGGATTTTGAAGCCTTCGTCGATCTGGATGATCGGGAAAATTGAGAGTCTTTGGGATTGCATTCCCAGCCCAGCGTTTTCTTTCGTTGGGATCGAGGATGCCGGGGAAGAAGTCGAGCGTTGCTCATCAAGAAAGGACCCCCTCGCCCTTGATCCCCCGACCACTTCGGGCGGTGGCGAGACTCTTCAAGGAGGGTTCTCCGGTTTGTCGGGTTCGGGGAATCTCCGGCCCGATCCCCCTCGCGGCGGTGCCGCCCGGCCGGGTAAAATGGAAGCATGAGTGAACCAGAGCGATCGTCGGGCAGCTTGACACTCCCCGCGCTGCAACGGATGATTTTCCAGATGTATGGTGACAAGGATGCGGCGCGGGGCGACGCGGCGACATTCTTGTGGCTCGCCGAGGAATTCGGCGAGCTGGCCACCGCGCTGCGTTCGGGGACCCGGGAGGAGCTGGCGCTGGAGATGGCCGACGTGCTGGCCTGGCTGGCCACGCTGGCCAACATCCGGGGCGTCGATCTCGAAGCGGCGGTGCTGCGGAAATACGGCAATGCTTGCCCCGGCTGCCGGGCCGTCCCATGTATATGCGACCCGGCCGAGAAGCCCTGAGACGACTCGACGGGATGCGATCGATCGGGAGGGGGAAATCTCCCCGCCCCGCTTGTTTGAGGATTTGGCGACCTTCGATCTCCTTCACGCTGTTCCAACATGATTCAACAATTGATCGCAATGGCCGTTCCGCGTCCTCGGCCGGGGTTCGGAGTCCTGCTCGCGGCGGCGGCCGTGGCCCTCGCGGGAGCCGTGCTGACGGCGCCGGCCCGGGCTGCCGGAGAGGCCATCGAGATCGAGAACATCCGGATCGGCTTCGCGGTGCCGAACGAGCCCGACGGGGGGAACTCCTTCAAGGTGGGGACCTGGACCCCGGTCCGAATCCAGCTCCGGGCGGGCGAGGCGCGGTTCACCGGAGACATGGAAGTCCTCGCCGCGGACGATGATGGAACACCGACCTCCTTCCGCCTCCCGGTCGACATCCCGGCCGGCCAGAGCGGCACGTACACGGCGTACATCCGGCCGGGTTCGCGCGAGCCCGATCTCGGCATCGTGCTGTACGATCAGAATCGGAAGCGGGTCCTCCGCGCCACCCAGGGGATGCTGCTGAAGGTCTCCCCGCGGATGATCCTGCCCGAGGAGACGGTCGTCCTCAAGCTGGGGAACCCGCAAGGGATCGAGATGATCAACAGCCTCCCCGGGTTTCGCCGCGAGGAGGACACGAGCCAGGGGGGCCTGGCCGGCTCGGATCTGGTGGTGATCCCTGTGGACCCCAGGGGGGAGATGCCGGGCCGCTGGTATGGATACGACTCCGCCAAGGCGATCGTGGTCGATTCCAACGATCCGGAGGTCATGAGCGCCCTGGCCGATTTCCGGGGGCAGGCGCTGGTCGAGTGGGTGAAACGCGGGGGTCATCTGATCGTCTCGATCGGCGAGAACTGGCAGGCGGTCCA
>CALKTZ010000339.1 GCA_937997355.1 uncultured Planctomycetales bacterium
ACACCCCGTGATGCTTCTCCAGCATCGGCTTGGGGGCGAACAGATCCATCTGGCTGGGGCCGCCGTTCATGAACAGGTGGATAACCGACTTCGCCTTCGGCTCGAAGTGGGGCCGTCGCGGCTTCAGGTCGATAGGCGGCAGGCCCGCGGCTTCGGCTTCGGCCTGGCTCGGCGACATGGCCCACGCGCCGAGGTCTTCCGCCAGCAGATGAGCCAGCGCCGCGCCGCAAATCCCGCCGGACATGGTCCGGAAGAAATCCCGACGGGTCGCGGTTCCGCTCTCGATTTCGATTTCGGGCAAGCGTCGAAGAATCGCCATCGATCCACCTTCGGTTCGGCTCTCTCAATCCACGTACAGGAAGCCGGCGGAATTCAGGATTGCGTGACAGTAGGTCGCGAGCGCCTTGAGGCCGTCCCCATCTTGCGATTCCTTCGACAAGGTGGCCGCGATCGCCTTCAGGGCAACGAGCCCCGCCTGCTTCTCCTCGGCGTCGGGAGGACGCCCCAGCGCGACCGCATAAACCCGATCGATCCGCCGGGCCGGATCGTCTCCCGTTTCTCGGATGATCCGTTTCGCGAAGGATTCGGCCAGGCGATCGACCATCGCGTTGTTCATCATGTAGAGGGCCTGGGGCGCGACGGTCGAGTCGCGTCGCTCGACGCAATTCGGGTTCATCTGGGGATAATCGAAGTTCTCCAGATGCGTTGGGATCTGCTTGCGGGTCTGCCGGACATAGATCAACCGTCGCCAGCCGCGGTCGGTCGCGGTGGGGGTCACCATCCCATCGTTGCGGACCTGGACCGGGTCCGAGGGACCGGCGAACGTGGCGTCGAACTGATCCGACACCACCAGGAGGGCGTCGAAGAGGGCCTCGGCGTCGAGCCGGGCCAGCGGCATCCGCGAGCAGAGCGCGTTATCGGGATCGAGCCGTTCCCGGTCCGGGGAAACGGCCGAGCTTTGCCGGTAGGTCGCGCTCGTCAAAATCAGGCGATGGATCGCCTTGGTGCTCCAGCCTCTCGCGGCGAATTCGCGGGCCAGCCAATCCAGGAGTTCGGGATGCGAGGGGGGTGAACCCGTCTTGCCGAAGTTGCCCAGCGTCTTGACGATCCCCGCGCCGAAATGGTGCTTCCAGATCAGATTGATCGCGACCCGCGCCGTCAGGGGGTGATCGGGCCGGGTGAGCCAGCGGGCGAACGCCAGGCGACGCCCCGTCTTCTTCGCCCCCGGCCAGGGGGGCTTCACGTCGAACGGGGTCTTGCCGTCAGTCAAGACCGAAGGGACTCCCGGTCCGACGAGCGATCCGGGAGTGAACGGATCACCCCGGCGCGACAGATAGGTCGGCGAGGGCTCGCCCCGATCCCAGAGGGCCTGGATCTGGGGCACCGGCCGGCGACGCCCCTCCAGGGCCTTGATCCGCGTTTCGAGCTGGGCTCGCTCCACCTTGGAGACCGGATCGTCCCCTTTCTGGCTCAGGGCCTGCTTGAGCGGAGCAATTTCTTCGCTGATCGTCGCCTCATGCGCTTCCCAGGCCCGGCGTTCCTCGGCGGGGACATACGGCAGGAGTCGCCCCGAGACGAAATCCTGGCTGACCGGGCCGATCCCCGGCCGGACATCCGGCTTGAGCCAGTTGTATTCGTCATAAGCCCCCTTGAAGACATCGACCAGCCGGTAATAATCGCGCTGGGGGATGGGGTCGAACTTGTGCGTGTGGCAACGGGCACATTTGAGCGTCAGCCCCATCACTGCGGAACCGAGGACATCGAGCTCATCGGCGACCACCTCGACGCGATCGCCGAGATAGCCGGTGATGTTCGCCCAGGTGGCGTCGGGGGCCATCCGGAGGAATCCGGTCGCCACCAGGTTCTCGTAGAGCTCCCGGGTGATCTCGGGGGCATGTTCCACGTCGGCCAATTCGTCGCCCGCGATCTGTTCGAGCAGGAAGCGGTCATACGGCTTGTCGGCGTTGTAGGCGCGGACGACATAATCCCGATAGCGCCAGGCGTGATGACGCGGGAGATCCTGCTCCCGCTTCCCTTCCGAATCGGCATAGCCGGCGAGATCGAGCCAGAACCGCCCCCACCGCTCGCCATGATGGGGCGATGCGAGGAGCCGGTCGACCTGCCGCTCATAGGCAACG
>CALKTZ010000340.1 GCA_937997355.1 uncultured Planctomycetales bacterium
TGAGCGGAAGGAACCATGCGAGGTCGATCGTCGCCTGATCGAGAAATATGGGATCTCAGTCTCGAAGTGGACGCGTGCTCGCCGCAAGCGTGCCGGATACGCGAACCTCCAGTACCTTCGTTACGAGCGGTTCTTCGTGTTGCTCGCAACCTTGGGGAATCATCCATTCTTGGAGATGGAGGCGAAACACATCCGCGACTGCCGGGAGACGCCGATCAAATTCGGCGGCTACTCGGTGGCCTCGACCGGGCGAAAGGCGCGGGTGCGAATCGAACGCGAGCAATTCCAGACGCTCAAGGATTCTCTCTCCGAGCTTGCCCTAAGGCGATCGGCCTCAACGCTCGAACGTATGATCGTAACCTTACCCTTTGAGCCTTACGCACCCGTGTATCGTCAGAAGTGGGGCCTGGTCCGGGCGGTCAACGATATCAGGAAGACCGCAGGGTACGATCCGATCGAGCCGAAGCTGCGAAAGTTTCGGCGGCGAGTGAAGCCCTTCGCCCCGACGAAGTTCGGCAATGTCGGATGATCTGATGGTTTCGACTGTTTACCCATGATGCTTGTGCCCTGTGTGTTGGCCGGGTAGACCGCCCTTGCTCGGTGACTGCCGCCCCGCTTTGTTGACCCCCTTGGGCGGCTTCGGTGCACCGCTCCCGTCCGCCTTGATGCCGTGCTTCCTGAGCACGTCCTTCGGTGCAAGCGAGGCAAGCGTACCGGGAGGAGGCGAGTACCAACCTGGGTCCTCGTAATTCGTGAGATTCTCCCTGACCTTGAGGATGGTGAACATCCCGCCCATTGTGATGTAGTCGTATGGTCCTCGGGCACCGACCATCGGGATGCTGTTCTCCGGAACCTGCATCCCCATCTCGGCCATGTCGCCCATCCCGTCCTGGCCCATGGTCATGTACTCGGGGAGGAGCGGACGGACCTTCTCGTCGACGCCTTCTGCGTCAACTCCGATCATGTTCGTGAACTCGTGTCCCATTTGGTTCATGACGTGATGCGTCATGTGGCAGTGCATCGCCCAATCGCCCGGATTGTCGGCGACGAATTCCACTGTGCGGGTCGCCCCCACGGGTACGAGCACGGTCGTCTCCGGCCACTGCCCGGCGTCGGGGATGCGCCCGCCGTCGGTCTCGGTGACCTTGAAGTAGTAGCCGTGGAGGTGGATCGGGTGGTGGTCCATCGCGGACAGGTTGCCGATGCGAATCCGCACCCGCTCTCCGAGCTTCACGACGAGCGGGTCGGTCCCTGGAAAAACCCGGGCGTTGATCGAGAGCACGTTGAAGTCCGTCATCTCGTTCGGGTCCGGGCGATTCGTCCCCACTTCGATCGCCCACTCATGGAGCAGGAGCGCGAAATCGCGGTCGGGCCGCGGCCCCTCGGGATTTCGCGGATGGATGACGAAGAGTCCCACCATGCCCATACCCATCTGGGTCATTTCGTCGTGGTGGGAATGGTACATGTAGGTGCCGTGCTGGATGAGGGGGAATTCGTAGAGGTAGGTCTCACCGCTCCGGATGCTCCGCTGGCTCAAGCCTCCGACGCCGTCCATGCCGCTCGGGAGCAGGATGCCGTGCCAGTGCACGGTCGTCGGGGCGGCGAGCCTGTTGGTGACGAAGATGCGTACGCGGTCCCCTTCCACTGCTTCGATAACGGGGCCGTGGACCGAGCCGTTGTATCCCCAGCAGTGTGCGGTGAGTCCGGGAGCGAACTCGTGCTCGACCTCCTCGGCGACCAAGTGAAAGACCTTCCAACCGTCGACGATCGTGTATGGGAGCGTCCAACTGTTCGGCGAAATCACGGGCGTGTAATCTCGCCCCGGCTCGCCCGGGGGAAATGACGTTTGTGTTTTGGGGTCGTTACCTCTCAGCGCGTTATCGTCCTCGAAGTCGAAGTTCTCATCCTTGGGATGTTGCGGGTTCTGGGCCAAACTCGCCTGGGATTTGAGCAGCATCACGCTACCCGCTAGGCCCATGGCGCCCCTGCCGAGTGCCTGTCTGCGGGTCAACTTCGCCGCGGCAAGTCTTACCGTAGGGAGTTTATTTTCGTTTTCGCTTTCCATGTCGTTTGCCATGTCAGTGGTCTCCTTCGCCGGAAGTCGATTCCGAAGAAGACTCGTCGTTCATATCGCCCATTCCCTCGAACGAAGTCATCCGGCCGTTCAGGAGTTGCTCTCGTTCGGTGTGCGCGAGCCAGTATTCGAGGAGCGCGCGGATATACTCGCTCCCGGTCTCGATCTGCTCTTTCTTGGCCTGGAGGAGCTGGAAGGCGCCGACCTGCATCGCGTTGTAGCGAAACTGGGTCTGGTCCACGATCTGCTGGCGGAGCGGGAGCACGACTTGCTCGTAATAAACGACCCGCTCGCGAGCGGCGGTCACCGCAGCATGGGCGACCCTCACCTGCGAGCGGAGTTCCGTGGCTTGGGCGGCGTACTGTTGGCTGATGCTCCTGAGCGTCGCCTGTGCCGACGCGACGGCTGGCTGCCCCTGATTGAAGATCGGTAGAGGCAATGAGAACGCAGGCCCCACCGCCCAGGCCCCATCCCCCTCTCGTTCGGAGGTCACGCCTAGCTCTGCGTCCGAGAAGAGTCCGAAGGGACGGGCGATCCCCAGCGCCTGTGCGGCCTCATCTATTTCGGCCCTCGCGATCGCGAGGTCGAGGCTGCGTTCGACCGCCCGCCGTTCGAGTCCCATGGTGTTCGGCTCCTCCGAACTCGGGTCCGGTAGCCTCGCTGGCATCGTCCAGTTGGTCTGATTGCCCCAGAGCCCGACGAGCACGTTTAGTCGCTCGCGGCTCCTGAGCAGCTCCAATTCGGCGGTCCTGAGATCGAGCTTTGATTGCTCAAATAGCGCCCGCTCGTTCGCGATATCGAGCTCAGTGATGTTGCCCGCCACGCGTAGCCGAGTCGCGAGGGTATAGGCCGCTTCAGTCGCCGCGACGACGTTCATCCGCATTTCGAGCAACTGCTTGGAAGCTTGCGCGGCATAGAACGCCGCACGCACCTGCCCGGCTAAGTCGATGGCTGCACCGGCGACTCTGAGCTTCGCGGCCTCGAATGCGGCCTCAGCGACGCTTTTCCTGAGCGGGATGTAGAGGATGTCGATGAAGTCCTGGACGACCGCCATCTCAAGTCCGGTGCCGCCCCCCTTGGTGGGGAAGCGTACCTCGGCATCGAAGACGGGATTCCTGAGGAGCCCGGCCGCGACAAGGTCGGCCTGGGCGATGTTCAGCTCCTCGTACGTTGCCTGGAGGCTTCGGTTATTCAAGAGTGCAATTTGGACGGCTGCCTCGACGCTCAGCTCTTCCTTCAGGAGCGCGGACACTTCGTCTTCGACGGCTTTGTCGGCGGGAGTCCCTTGATTCCAGTGGACCCGCTTGCCGGTCCGCTCCTCGACGGTCCGCCACACCTCGTCGAATCCCATCCCGGCCTGCACCGAGGCACAGCCGGTGGCGCTCAGGGTGGCGACGAGGGCTCCGGTCATCATCAGCTTCTTCGTGTTCATTGGCTGTGGCCTCCGTGCCCTTCGTGGTCCGGCGTCGCACCGCCGTCTTTAACGGGCTTGTTGATTTTCATGTTGCACTTGGGACACCTCCGGCCTGGATCGGTCGAGGTGACCTCGGGATGCATCGGGCACTGGTAGAGCGCTTCACCGGCCCGACTCGCAACGGGCGTAGCCTCCCGGGAGGTGTGCTCGGCGTGATTCATTCGCTCCATTGAACCCGCTTGGTCCTTCATTTCGTGCCCTCCGCTGGAGGAGGGCGTATCGCCGACGGTGAGGGTCGTCGACGGTTCCGGCTGGATACCCTCCTGGGCCTCTGGACTTGCCGGGTGATTCGGGCTCAGCTCGTGGTTATATGCCTGCGGGGTGCATCCCCAGGCAAGCACGGCGAGTGCGATAAGCGTTTCTCTAATGGCCATCATGATTTCCTTCTTTCTGCCCGTTAATCTCCGCCATCATCTCCCGCTCCTCGGCGCTGAGCAGCGGCAGGTGCCTGATGAAGAGCACCAGCTTCCAATTCTCCGCGTCCTCCCCGCCAAATCCGGGCATGCCGGTGAAGCGGATGCCGTTCTTGACGATGGAGAAAATTTCGCCGTCGCTGAGCCCTTGCGTCTCCTTGTCGCGAAGGTCCGGCGCAGGCGGGTAGAGACCGGCGTTGATCATCGTGCGACCGCTCCCGTCGTTCCCGTGGCAGGTCGCGCAGTGATCCGCAAAGTGATCCCTCGCTTCGGCGACCGCCAGCTCCGTCGGCTCGAGGGGGTTCACCATCTCCCTGACCCCCGCGGGGGTTGCGAGCCAGCGGACTTTCCGGGCGAAGAACGACTCGATGACCCACGGCTTCTCCCGCGCGCTGAAGCCGTGGCTCCTCAAAAGCGAGTAGCCTCCGGCGGCCGTCAGGCCGCCGATGAGCAGGAGCGAAATCACGATGGCGTCCCTGGCTCGCAAGGGCCTCCGGCCCCAGCTACTCATGGTCCTCGTGCTTGGGGGCTTTGGGTTCGACGTGGCCACTCTCGTGGCCATGTGCTGTGACGCCTTGGACCACGACTTCCTTCGCGACAATTTCGCCGCCGGGAAGCTTGGTGCCGAATACGGCGACGCGGGCCCCGCTCTTCAGGTCCACGCGACTTCCTTGGGCGTCGCCGATTTCAACCTTGGTCTTCTCGCCGAGCGTGACTTTCTTCTCCCCATCCGCGGTCCTAACGACGATGCGATTCGGCTCGACGGAAACAATTTCTCCCTCGGTCGCCTTGCCCTTGTGCAGGCTCTGGTCGTGGGCGAAGGCCGGTGGAGCGGCGAGGCAGGTCACGGCGAGCGTGACCGCTGTGAGTACGGTGCGATTCATGATGTTTCTCCTAATCCGCGTGCAGGCCTCGGTGCTCGTGAGGCGATGATTTTCGGGGCGTGCACGCGCTTGCAAGTGCGATTATGTTTACGGCATACCCGGATTGGTGGAGGGGTACGACGGGTCAGATCAGTAGGGCGCACTTAAGGCTAAAGAGGGGGTCCGTCGAGTAGGGCACCGGAACGTATCGCGGCATGGGTGAGGCAGCCGTGAAGGTCGGACGCTGAAACTCGATGAACGGGGCAGAGGCCAGCATCCAGGGGACTGGAGCGACATGGGGTAGTGGGATAGCTGCCGCTTCGTCGGGAGTGATCTGACTCTGGCCGCAGTGATTGCAATCGGCGCGATGGTCTCGGGGAGTGGATTTCCCCTCCTGCGAGCCGTCGCTTTCACTTGGACAGCATGAGTGTGCGGACTTAGCGGATGACGTGGCTACGGCGGCGGAGCCGCAGACGCAGAGCACGCTCGCAATGAGGAAGAGGGGGAGCAGGGCGAGGGCCACTGTCCGATGAATTCGCCGGGTCAGGTCCATGGGGACAAGGGTACAGAACGATAGCGTGGCAGTCAAATTTATATGTGATTGGGCTATGACATCCTGCGGCTTGGTTTTGATGGCTCTGCTCGGTCCGGGCCTTAATCATGGCGGCCTTACCCTCCGGGCCGTATCCCTGTCTCACTAATGGCGTTTTCAACCTGATTATGGAGGATACAATGGTTCATTTATTAAAATCGGCCTCAGCAGTGCTCTGCGCCCTGGTCCTGGGGCTTGCATCACCCGTCTTTGCGCACGAAGGAGAGACGCACGAGAAGAGCGCGGCCCTCAAGCATCTCGAGGGGCTCGACGGCGAACGGTTCGAGCAAGCTTTCCTCAAGCACATGACTCATCACCACCGCTCCGGGGTTGAGATGGCGGAGCTTGCCCAAGCCAAGGCGAAGCATCCCGAGGTTAAAGAACTCGGCGAGAAGATTGCA
>CALKTZ010000341.1 GCA_937997355.1 uncultured Planctomycetales bacterium
GCGATCGCGCTGGGTTCGGGGACCTCCGGCGGCGTGCTCGCGCCGCTCCTGATCATGGGCGGCGCGCTGGGGGCGATCGAGTCGACGTTCCTCCCCGGAGGCGATCGCGCGCTCTGGCCGCTGGTGAGCATGGCCGCGGCGCTCGGCGGGACGATGCGATCCCCGCTGACCAGCGTCGTCTTCGCCCTGGAGCTGACCCACGACGCAAACAGCCTGCCGGCGCTGCTGATCGCCTCGACGATGGCGCATGGGTTCACGGTATTGATGATGAAACGGTCGATCCTGACCGAGAAGGTCGCGCGGCGAGGCTTCCACATCAGCCGAGAGTACGCCACCGACCCGCTCGAGCGGCTGAGCGTCGCCGACGTCATGGCGGTCGACGTGGCGAGCATCCCGGCCTCGCTGCCGATCCGCGACGTGATGACCCGCTATTTCTTCGGCGGCGGGGAGAACCGGCACACCGGCTATCCGGTCGTCGACCGCGCCGACAAGCTGGTCGGCGTGATCACGCAGTCGAATCTGCTGGGGCACTGGGCCGAAGCACTGCTCGACGGCCGCGACCCGACCGGCCCGGGGCCGATCATCGCCTACGACCTGATCGACCGCCGGGCGATCACGGCGACCTCCGGCGAGACGTGCCGCGCCGCCGCCGAGCGGATGGCCGAGGCCGGCGTCAAGCGGCTGCCGGTCGTGGCCCCCGAGGACCCCGGCCGCATGGTCGGCCTCGTCTCTCTCGGCGATCTCCTCAAGGCCCGCGGTCGCCTGCTCGACGAGGAGTCGAGACGCGAGCGGTTCTTCGGGCTGGGCCGGGCTGCCGTCGCCGAATCGCCCGACTCCTGACCCCCGCGACAAGTGTCCGGCGCCGGCCGATTCGCCGCGACGCAACCCGATTTCGGTTCCCCCCCGTCATCCGAACGACGCCCCCACGACGAGGCAGAAATAGAGGACCCCGGACGAGGACTCGGCGACCGAGACCCCGACCTCCTTGGCCTCGGCCGCGAGGATGTTGGCGCGATGGCCGGGGGAATTCATCCAGCCGTCGACGACGTCGGCGGCCGATTCGTAGAGCGAGGCGACGTTCTCGCCGGCCCACGAGTATTGATACCCGGCGGCCTTGAGCCGATCCGAGAGGTTTGCCAGGCCCGGCGATTCCGGGAAGACGTGGGACATGCGGTTCGTCGAGACCATCAGGCCGGTCGACGATTTGGCCGCGTCGGTCAATTGCGACTGGACCGTGAGCGAGCCGAGGCCGTACGCGGCCCGCTGTGCGTTGACCAGGTCGACGATCTGCTGCTCGATCGTGGAGAGCGGGACCGGCCTCGCGGAAGATTTGGCGCCGGTGGGACGGATGATGGTCGCCTGGAACTTGCTGGAGACGGTGTTGATCCCCCCCTTGGGGTCGATGGTGATCGAGAACCGGTTGGGGACCCTCCCCTTGAGGGTGATCGCGTCGTCGCCGTCGTCGCCGTTGATCCGGAGCGAGCTGATGTTCCGGACCTGAATCTGAACGGTCTTATGCCCGGGCGAGGCGATCCGGACGATCCCCGACGCCAGGGGGAGCGTGTTGGCGGCATCCGTCCCGGCGCGCACGGCCGGCCCGCCCCCCCGCCCGGACTTCGCCGCGTTGAGCTGCGCGGTCACCACGAAGGTGCCGGAGCCGCTGATGACGAGCTCGCCGCCGACCTTGATCGCGCGTGCGGCCGGGGTCAGAAGGGCGTGGGCCTTGTTCGAGGCCGGCACGCATCGAATCTCCAAACGCTCCAGGCCGGTTTCCGCTCCTCCTGGTTGAAACCCCCGCTTGCGACGGACATCCTGCAATCGCCCTCCCTCACGGAAGGGGCGGGTTCCTGAAAGGTCTAGAAAGAGGGAACCTCGCTGGTCCATCTTTCGAACTCCGAATGAATCCGTTGTTGGTCAGCCGGGTCAGGGATTGTTCATGCAATGTGACCGCGGCATAGAGGAGAGAATCGAGACGAATCAGGCACATTGAGAATATTAACGAAATGATAGTATTTTAAAGTTAAGTCATCATTCGCGTGATCCACGTGTGAACGCAAGGAAATTGACCCGGCATGCCGGGTTTTCTTGTCCAGACTTTCCAAACTGAAGTCACCGATTGAAAAAGACGTCGCTAAAAAACAGCATAGGATGAGATTCCGTCGTCGTCCGTTGCGGCAGGCCGCCCGATGTCGCCACATGCTCTGAATTGGTCCAGGTGTCTGCGGGGAGGATTTGACCGATGCCGGCAACTCGCGGGTGCACGCCGATCAAGGACTTCCTGTGCGGCGTCGAGAGATCCGGCGGAGGTCGTCGGCGATCATGATGAATGATCTAGAAATATCGAAGTCAGGGCTCTTCGCTGAACGAACCCGCATCATCGGCATTTGACTCACGATGCGGCGCGATTTCGCCCCTCGGGCCTGGGGGCGATCGGATTCGTGCGCCGATATTTTAAGCCGTGCGGTCACCCGAATATGTCGCGGGGTCCGGAAGGACGGACTCGCGCGTATTCGCGGGACGTAACGCACGATGCAAGGATGCAGCCCCCCCATGCGCAATTCCAGAAGATCCCGATCGCGACGCCCGCTCCAGGCCGAATCGCTCGAGACTCGCGCCCTGCTCAGCCTCCTGCTCAACTCCAAGCCGACCCTCAACGTCGAGACTTCGGCGAAGGTGCGCCCCTACGGCCGGGGCGAATACGCCATCACCCAGCCCACCGAGATCCGCGTGTCGGGCACCGCGCAGCCGCCGATCGGCTTCGATGTGACGGTCGCCATCTACGCCCAGGACAGCCAGGGGCGGATCATCAACGACGGCAAGCCGCTGGCGACGGCAGTGCCCGACATGCTCGGCCAGTACAGCGCCACGATCCGCCTGCCGAGCCGTGTCCGGAAGGACACCAATCGTCTCGTCGCGTTCGAGACGGCGACCGGCTCCGTCACCTCGCAGCTCGCGATCAACCCCACCACCCTCTCGGGGCTCAACAGCGGCCTGACGATCAACGGCACCACGGTGACGAATTTCAACGGCACGCTGACCATCGACGCGGGGACCCTGTCGAACCTGGTCGCGACCGTCGCCAACCCGGACGGCACGATCAGCAACCTGTCGGGGGCGATCGCGATCGATGCGGGGACGACCGTCAGCGGCATCGTCGGGACGACCACCACGGCCGAGGGGACGACGCTCCAGCTCGACGACGGCAGCATCACGCTGGCCGGCGGCACCCTCTCGGCCCTGACCGGCTCGCTCAGCGTCGCCGCCGGGACGACGGTGACCATCGGCGCGGACTCCGGGACGCTCGGCTCGATCAATGGCGACATCTCCCTGCTGGGGGGCTCCATCACCGGGACCATCGGCACGCTGACGGGGCAGTCCGGCACCCTGGGCGCCTCGACGGGGACCTTCTCCCAGACCGGCAGCGGATCGCTGGGGGCCCAGGCCGGCTCGCTGAGCGACGGTACCGGGACGATCGGGGCCACGACGAGCGCCCTCACCCAGACGGGGACCGCCGTGGAGAGCGCCCGCGGCGGGAGCCTGGCCAATGGGAGCGGCACGATCAACCCGACGGCCGGCTCCTCCACGCAGGTCGGCACGGCCGCCATCGCCGCCACGACCGGCACCTCGACCACGCCGGTCACGGAATATGCCGCCTCCGATCCGGTCACGATTCGCATCCACATCCGGCCGGGACATGCGGCCCAGGCCGCGCGCGCCCTGGCGCGGGCCCGAGGGCGGCAAACGATCCGCCACCACCGAAACTCTTGAGAGACGATGGGAGAAATGCGGCCCGATCGCCCCGCGGGATCTCCCGGGGCGAATCGGGCACTCCCCCGCCCGGCTCGACGGCCCGCGCGGCCTCCGGATTCGGCTGCGGCCGGGCCGCCCCGTCCAGCGAGAAGCCGGGCGACAATGCGAGAGCCGATCTGATATGATCGATTGCATCGTGTCTCCCGTCTCGCGATCGGTCATCTCCGAAGTTACAGCGTGGTGCCACCGATGTTCTACTGGATCTACGACATTCACAACGCGTGGCTGGTGGGGCTCTTCTCGATCGCCTTCGTGGGATTCAGCTGGGCCGGGATGCTGCTGATGCGGCCCCGCCTCCTGGTGTTCATCCGGGGCCAGGAGGGGGTCAACGAATTGGTCGGCTCGATCCTCTCGTGCTACGGGGTGTTCTACGGCCTGCTGCTCGGCCTGATCGCGGTGGCGGCCTATCAGCATTACAGCGACACCGACAGCACCGTGAGCCACGAGGCCGCCCAGGTGACGGCGCTCTACCGCGACGTCTCCCAGTATCCCGAGCCCGAACGGACCGAGCTGCAATCGTTGCTGAGGGAATATGTCCGGCATGTGATCGAGAATTCCTGGCCCGGGCAGCAGAAGGGGACCGCGGACGTCGAGGAGGGGAACAAGCTGGGGGACCTGCTGGCCAAGCTGGCCTCCTTCGAGCCCAAGACCAAGGGGCAGGAGCTCCTCCACGCCGAATCGCTCCGCGCGTTCAATCAATTGTCCGCCCTGCGCCGGCTGCGGGTCTTCAGCACGACCAGCGGCATCCCGGCGATCATGTGGTACGTCGTGATCATCGGCGGGCTGCTCAACATCATGATCCTCTGGTTCTTCGACATGAAGATCATCGCCCACATGATCCTGGGGGGATTGCTCTCCCTCTTCATCGGCACGGTCATCTGCCTGCTCGCCGCGATCGACAAGCCCTACCGCGGCGAGGTGAGCGTCGGGTCGGAGCCGTTCCGCGAGGTCTACGAGAACCTGATGGGGGGCAAGGTGAACATGCCTTCGGAAGAGCAGCCGTATCGTTGACGGCGGGGAGTTCGCCGATCGGCCGGCTCGTCGGCTTGCGGGACCGGCACGGGAGCGAGGGAATCGGGGAAGCTTCGGATCTCGGCCGATCGCAATTCTCCTCCGGGGATGCTAAAACGGTTTCCCTCGCATGGCGTCATGCGAGGGAATTGCCGCTTTGAGCCGAGCCGGGCAAAGGAGATCGGATCGTGTCGACCGCCGAATCGCGTCCCCACGTCTTGTATCTGGGCGACTGGGCCTTCCACATCGGCCCCACCTTCATCGAGACGCCGTTCATGCCCGAGACGAAGGATTGCGACCTTCACTATTACGGCGAACGCCTCGCCGACGCCTTCCGTCAGGAAGCCGAAGTGACCAGCATGGCGAACTGGACCCTCTATCGCCTGGAGCCGGGGAAGTTCGAGGAGCTGGTGAATCGCTCGGCGGTGGTCGTCATCAGCGACGTCGAATCGAAGTGCTTCCACCTCTATCCCTCGTTCTTCAACCGGGCCAGGCGCGAGAATCGGGTAGTCACCTTCCCCGACCGGCTCGAGATGCTGAAATCCTGGGTGAAGGGGGGCGGGGGGCTGATGATGCTCGGCGGCTGGCTCTCGTTCTCGGGGGCCAAGGAAGCCGGCGGCTGGCGACGAAGCACGGTGGCCGAGCTCCTGCCGGTGGAATGCCTCGTCGGCGAGGACCTGGTGGAGTCGTCGGCCGGATTCACCCCCGAGGTCCTGTTGCCCGATCATCCGCTCGCGAAGGGGCTCCCCTGGAACTCGTTCCCGCCGATCTTCGGCTACAACGAGCTGATCGCAAAACCTCAAGGTGAGGTGGTCGTCCGGGTCAGGGAGACGGGGCACCCCCTGGTCGTGGCGGGGGAGTTCGGCAAGGGTCGCGTCTGCATCTACGCCTCCGACCCCGCCCCCCACTGGGGCATTAATTTCGAGCTCTGGGAAGGATACGACCCGTTCTGGCGCCAGGCCATGCGCTGGACCGCCCGGCGGGATGGGTGACCGCAAAGCTAGAAATTGTCCAGCCTTCGGTTTTGGATTCAATGCGCGGAGGCGATCGCAGGCACGGGTTCGGCGGAGGTGGAATCGGGACCGGGCTCCGGAGGTCCTGCTTTTTGCGGAGATGCCGGCGCCTCGATCAGCAGGGGATACACCATCTGGCCAGCCAGGGTATCGGGGAGCTTCGCCTTGATGCCGTACTTTGCGGGCCATTCCCTGGGGAGATGATGGGTGCCGAAGATCCGGTCGAGCCAGGGGAGCGTGGAGGCGTAGTTCCGGTTGACGGGCGAGGCGGTGTGGTGCCAGTGGTGGAAGCCGGGGGTGGAGATGAACCATTCCAGCGGCCCGAACCGCCATTTGACGTTGGCGTGGATGAAGAAACCCCAGATCGTGCCGATCATGGTCACGAGGAGCGGGATGACGCTGTTCGCCGGGCCGACGGGTCCCCCCAGGCCGAGGACATAGATCGGCACCAGGCCGCAGAAGCGGCTGAACACCATGTCCACCGGATGGACGCGCGTGTTGACGAGGAAGTCGACATGCTCGGCGCTGTGGTGGATGGAGTGGAATCGCCAGAGGAACGGGTCTTCGTGGCTCCAGCGATGCCCCCAGTAATAGCCGATTTCCCCCGCGACCAGGCCGGCCAGCGCCCTCGCCCAGAATGGCCAGGCGGCGGTCGTGGCCAGCAGCCCCTCGGGGACGAATCGGCGCACGGCCCAGGCGAGCATGCCGATCGGCACGCTCAGGAGCATCGCGGGGAGCAGGCTGCTGAGGAAGTAGTAGCAGAGATCGGTGCCGATCCCCTTGCGGAGAATCTCGCGCGGATGGGCGGCGAAGAGCCGCTCCAGCGGCACGAAGACGACGACCAGGATCGTCAGCCAGGCACAAAGACGGGCGACATCGGTCAAGATGGCGGCCAGTTGGGGATGAAGGCTCTCGAGCATGGCGTCGGCTCCCGGCAAATCGATCACGGCTGACGTTCCATTGAGATGGGACAAGGCCGGGAAGGAACCAGGTCCCTCCCGGCCGCGCCGGAGTTTTCACATCACTTCGGGAAGCATAGCTCCCGAATTCGATTTCAGGCCGAGGCGGCCTGGGCGCGACGGCGGAGCCGGACGAAGCCCAGGCCGAGTGCGCCGACGGCCATCATGGAGAGGGTCGAAGGCTCGGGGACGGCGTTCAGCTCGACGCCGTCGAGGAAGGAGATCGGCGGCGCACCGCCGGGGGTGCCGACGGCCAGGAAGCTCAGGGTCTGCGAGGTGCCGGTGGCGGTGAACAGCATCGATTGCTGCTGCCAGGGGCCGACGCCCGCTTCCGGGAGCGTGAACAGCGACGAGAGTTGTGTATCGGCACCGAAGGTGACCGACCACTGCTCCGTGGTGGGGCCGGTGAAGCCGTACTGCTGGCCGGCCGCCTGCCAGAACGTGAGCAGGTATTGCTGGCCGATCGTCAGGCCGCTGATCGTCTGCGAGAACACGCCCGAATAATTAGGATCGCCGTCCGCCAGGATGAAATTGCCCCCCTGCGGGCTCGTGGCCGGGAAAGATCCATATACGGCCAGGTAGAGGCTCAAGTCGTCGGCCGTGCCGGGAGCGGCGAGGAACGTCAGGTTGGCGCCGCCGTTCCAGCCGGTGACGTTGCCTTGGAAGTTCACCTTGTTGCCCGTGATGTCGTCGGCGTCGAAGCCGCCGTTGACGACCAGATTCGCCGCGCTCGCACGGCCGGGATCGCCAACAACCAACGCCATCGCGGCGAGGCCAAGCGCGGCCAGTTTGTTCCAGGTCATTTTCAATTGTTCCTGCAATGGGGTGATTCGAATAAGGATCGGTGGATCGAATTTCTCAACGGTGAGAATGAATGGGGTCGACCCGATGAAGGCGTCTTCGCCTCCTCGGCAAGCTCGACACGATCAAGTTTGGGCAACCACCCATGCAGCTTCAATCGGAGTCAAAAAATCATCATGCGTAAAAGCAACGCGATTTTCATGTTCCGGACTAAATGGACAATTTCAGAGGGGATTGGGGACGATTGCGTTTAGAAAGGAGACGATCCCGCCGGCATCGAGATGGAGGATGGCAACGTCGCGATGCCGAAACGCGACGATTGCGTTTCCGGAAGGCAACAAGGTGCGACGGGTTCACTTGATGAACCTGAGGATTCTTGACCGTTCGCCGTCGATGCGATTGAAGGTTAGACAAATTCGGTTGAGGAGGTGAATTCGGCGCCGCGAAAGGCAGGGAGAAGGGGCGCGATGAAGGCAAGGGACGCGCGAATCTCCGGGATCGGGCCGATGACCGGCGGGGGACTCTGGCCCCCCCCGATCGGCAGGATTGGAATCTCAAGCGGTCACGACGATCTTGCCGAACTGCTGGTTCGATTCCAGATAACGGTGGGCTTCGACGATCTGGTCGAGAGGGAAGGTCCTGGCGATGATCGGCTTGAGGGTCCCCTCGGCCAAGCCTTCATTGACGAACTGTTTGCCGCGTTCGAGGCGAGCCGGGTCGCCGGTGATCTCCATCAGCACGTAGCCGCGGATGGTGA
>CALKTZ010000342.1 GCA_937997355.1 uncultured Planctomycetales bacterium
CGCCAAGGGGATTCGCCTCCTCGCCACTCATCCGGGGGGGCTTGCCGACTACGACGTGACCCAGGGGGGGATGGACAGAATCACCTCGAATCTTCCGCCCATGATCGCGATCCCGACCACGGCCGGGACCGGTGCCGAAGCGGGACGAGGCGCACTCATTCAGATTGCCGGGACAGGCCGGAAGACGGCCATCCTGAGCCCATTTCTCCTGCCGAGCACCGCGATTTGCGACCCCGACCTGACCCGGACCCTGCCGCCCGACCTGACCGCCGGGACCGGGATGGATGCGTTCGCCCACTGCATGGAGAGCTATCTCTCCACGACCCTCCACCCGATCTGCGACGGGATCGCGGTCGAGGGATTGCGTCATATCTTCAAAGGGTTGGAGACGGCCGTCCGCGATGGGAGCGATCAGGAAGCAAGGTCGGAGATGATGCTGGGGGCGTTGCTGGGGGGGATCAGCTTTCATAAGGGGCTCGGGGTGATCCACTCGCTTTCCCACGCACTCGGAGGCGAGGGGAGGGCGCATCACGGAACCCTCAACGCGATCCTCCTGCCCCATTCACTCCGATTCAACCGGCCCGCGGCCGAGGCGAGGATGACCGAACTCGCGGGGCGACTGGGCCTGGGACGCGGCGGAGACGCCCCCGGTCACCTCATCATCCTGGCCGAACTGATCCTGGCCCGGTTGCCCCTGCCGAGACGACTCGGCCAGGTCGAAGGGTTGCGTCACGATCGGATCGCGCATTATGCCCAACTGGCGATGCTCGACCATTGCCATCGGACGAATCCACGGCCTTGCACCCAGAAGGACCTGGAGGAACTCCTCGATCGAGCGTGGTGATTGCGAGATCGCCTGCGATTTCTCCAACCGTTCGAATCTAGTGCTTGGTCGTTCCCGGTCCTTCCAGCTGAGATTTCGGATGCAGCCTGAACAATGCTCGAATCACGTGTCGACCGTCGGGGAAAGCGGGGGAATGATCCCATACGACGCGATCTTGGTTGTGGGCTTCGGAGGACCGGAGCGGCGAGAGGACGTCATGCCGTTCCTGGAAACGGTCACTCGTGGGCGGAACATTCCCCGAGAGCGCTTGCTTGAGGTCGCCGCCCACTATGATCATTTCGGCGGGATCAGTCCGATCAATGGGCAGGTTCGAGATTTAATCGGTGCGTTACGCCCCGAGCTGGATCGTCGCGAGATTCGACTTCCGATCTATTGGGGAAATCGCAACTGGCATCCGTTGCTGCCGGCAACGCTCCGCGAGATGACCGATGCCGGGGTCAAAAGAGCCCTCGCGCTCGTCCTGGCCGGCTTCAGCTCTTATTCGAGCTGTCGCCAATATCGAGAAGACATCGAGAATGCCCGGGAGGCCGTGGGGGTCGATGCCCCGCCCGTCGACAAGATCCGGGTCTTTTACAACCATCCCGATTTCATCGCGGCCAATGCCGAGCGGGTCGCCTCGGCGCTCGATCGGTTCCCGGCCGAGACCCGGGAGAAAATCCGGTTGGCGTTCACGGCGCACAGCATCCCGCTGTCGATGGCTCGAAACTGCGCGTATCAGGTCCAACTCGAAGAGACCGGTCGCCTGATCGCCGAGTCGTTGGGGATCGGTCGCGACCGCTGGGCCGTGGTTTATCAGAGCCGAAGCGGACGCCCCCAAGACCCCTGGCTTGAGCCCGACATCCTCGATCATCTCAACGACCTCAAGAGCCGGGGCGTCGAGAACGTTGTGATCCATCCGGTCGGATTCCTCTCGGATCACATCGAGGTCCTGTTCGACCTGGATGAAGAGGCGAGGGACCGTTGCCTGGAACTCGGCATCAGGATGATTCGCTCCCCTTCGGTCGGCACCCACCCCCGATTCGTGTCGATGCTCGCCGAATTGATCGAGGAGCGATTGCATCCCCACTCCCTCGTGAATCACCGGGCCGTAGGCGCGTTTGGCCCAGGTCATGACCTTTGCCCCCCGGATTGCTGCTTGCCTCCGCCCCGGCCTCCGATCCCGGAAGAATCGCCGGCCAGATCCAGGCCGGCGCAACGCTAGACGAAATGCGTCGCACGACTGAAAAAAGAGAACGCCGGAAGCTCCCAATCCTGGCGGCTCCCGGCGTTCTCGTGATTTGGCGGATGACGAAGCGTCGGTCAGAGCGGGGTTTCGGTGGTGCAATGCTTCATGATCCAGGTGTCGACATCGGCGAGCATCGGCGACGTCGGCCGATTGGCCGAAGGATACGCCTGGAAGGCGACCCCCAGCCCCCCCGCGCGAAGACCCGCGATGTCTCGCTTCGCGTTCTCAAGCGGAACCCGAGAATTCCAGGCTCCATGAACGGCCAGGACGGGGAGTTGCCGACAATCCTTGAGCCGCCCGAGCGGCCGAAAGCCCTGCGGTAGCCAACCATTGATGGCGACCACGCCCGCGAATCGCTCCGGATAGGTGAGTCCCAGCCGGTAAGCAACCGCCGCCCCCTCGCCGGACCCGACCAGGAAGATCCGCTCGGAATGAACATGGACGAGCCGGCGTGTCCGTCGAATCGCGGTGAAAATCGATTCTTCGAGCTTCGCCAGCGGATCCGGTTCGGTGTCGTGGAGGGCCTTGTGAACGATTTCCGCCTCGGACTCTCGTCTCGAATGGTGGTGACGAGATTTCGAAGAATCGGGCCGGTCGAAGGCCGAACCCCAGTCGTAACCGATGAGCCGATCGCGCTTGATCACCTCCTCGGGGCCGCGCAGGGCGAGCGCGACGTAGTTTCGCCAGCTCACCGACGGCATCGAACGAACGAGCTGATCCTCATTGGCCCCTCGGCCGTGGAAGAGGACGAGGAGGGGATAAGCATAATTCGGCTCATACTGCCGGGGGATGAATCGGACTTCTACTAAGGAATCCGGCTTGGTCGCCGAGGCGGATGAAGTCAAGGGTGCATTCAGCCGGTCATCTGTCATCGCGAGGAATCTCCCCTGGCGACGGTGCTTGGCAGCCGATCGGTGTCAATTGAACCTGGCCCACGATCGCTCACGCAATTGTCCGCGGCTTGCCTTGGCAGGCCCGTTCAGTTTTGCAAAGCATAGCCACGATCTTACCGCTCTTCAACAAATCGCCTAGTTAATTTCAATTTTGGCTCAAGATCTTCGCGAAGGAAGCCGAAGAGACAAGAATTTGACGGAAATTCCTTGGAATATAGTAGATAAGCGTCCTGCGAAGAATGGATTAATATTCACTGTGCGGATAATTTGAGTAAAATGTATTGATTGTATGGATTGTCTGCTTCCAATAAATTGGGCAGTCAATCTCACAGGTATTTCTTGAGGAATTTCCCGACGTCGCTCGGGAAGACCGTGAGCTTGTGCAGGACGCTGTTGTCGGTCTTCTTGACGGCCTTGTGGTAGAGCTTTCTCGGCTTGCCGTTTGCGGTTTTGGCCGGGGTCGTCGGGGTCGCAACCGCGACGCTCTTCCCATTGGTTTGGAGGATTCGGAGCGTCATCGGGGCCGACTGGGTGCTGTTGTTGGTTTTGACCGGTTCGTCGACCACGTTTTCAGGATCGACGACCACGGCGATCCGCGCCTTGCCAACGCTATTCAGGGAAAGCCCGGCGGGAATTCGCGAGGGAAGTTGGATCGACTGGACGATCTGCTGGTCGTAACCGGCCTTGAGTCCGGGGACGATCGCCTGGCCGAGGAAGATGCTGTTATTCAGCGAGCCCGAGGCCCCGACAAGCAGGAAGAAGACGCGGAACTGGGTTGCGTCGGCTGCCCCGATATTCTGGATGGTGGTCGTCACCTGGAGCGGCTGTCCCCAGGTCAGCGTATTGACCGACGTCGTCAGGGTCGATGCCGCGAGGTCGGCGCGTGGTCCCGGAGCCGGGTTCGTCGTCCCGCTCGGCAAGATTCGGATGCCGACCTGGTCGAGGTTGGTCCCCTGGGTCACGACGTGGGGATAGGCCTGATTGGTGATATAATCCGCATCCTCGACGAGGGAGAGAGCGAACGAAGTGCCCCCGGACAGGTCGGAAGGGGGGATCGAGGGGAGCGTGATCTCCTGCACGATGTTCGCGGATTGATAAGCGGCGATCGCGGGGATGGCCAGGTCGGCGATCGTGACATCCGAATCCCCCCCCATCGTGCCGCCGATCGGCGTCAGCACGAGGCGGGCCCGGGTCGCCGGAGCATCGCCCGCTCCGTTATTTTGGATCTGCGCGGTGACCGTGATCGTGTTCCCCCAGACGACATCCGTCGAGGAGATCGAGAGCGTGCTGCCGACCAGCTTGGCCGGTGCGTGAGGAGCGATTGTGACGGCGGAGATATCGTAGCCCAGGCCGACACCCTGATTGTTTCGATCGTTCGATTCCCTGACGGCCTTTTCGGGGTCAACCTTCAAGGAGACATAGAGCGTGTTGGAACTCCCCATCCCCGGCAGTGCCGAGGAAGGAAGCTTGATGGTGGTATTGAACGGGACGCTCTGATTCTTCCCCAGTCCCGCGGGAATCGTGATGTCGCCGACCTTCACGGCGTACCTTCCGGCCGTGGCGGAAGACGAGACGTAGATCCCCACATGGAACGGGACGTTCGCCGTCCCTCGCCCTTGATTCGTGATCTGCCCGTTGGCCTGGATGGTATCGTTCAGATCGGCCGTCTGGGTGGTGTAGAACTTCGAGGCGACCAGATCGGGCAGGCCGCGAGCGACCGTCGAGAGCATCTCGCGGCTCTCGAGCGAATCGAACCTGAGGATCACTGGTCCGCGCCCCCAGGCGCGGCGGCGACCGGCTGCGCGGCGATCATGGGACGGCATCGGAACCCTCCTCCTTGAGAGTACGACGGTGTCATCCTCGGTCAGGGATCGATCTGCCGACTCGGGACGGGCCTTCGGCCGGTCACAAGACGGGCATCATCGGACTCGACGGCGGATGTCTCGTTTTTTCATGCCCCAATCCTGGGGTTGTAGGGACATTAACGATCGATCGAAAGTCGGTCAAGTCCGGCTGCTCGTCCTTCCGGGCGTCTCGATCCTCGGCTCATGCCCTAACTTCAAATCTTCCAACGATCTGTCGAATTTTGTCCGCGTGAGCCGCCTGTTCGAATGCGAGAATGAATGCTCCAGATCCCTCCGGGTTCCGGAGCGATCGTGGCGGGCCGGGAGATCAGGGGCCGATCGGCTGGGGGGCGGTTCCATCGAATTGGCTCATGAATGCGGGGACCGATAAGCCAGAACCCGGTAACGATCGCCAGCTCGGCATCCCGGGCTTGGTTTGCATCATATAGGCCCAATGGCCGATTTGAACCGTTTGACTCGGCGAAGTGAACATCTGATTTTCCATGCTCCAGCGATGGCCTTTCCGGACCATCTTGCCGAAGCCCTCCGTCACGGCGGGGCTTGAACTTCCCCCAGTCGACGTGAACGTGAGGAGGATCGATCCCTCGGGAGTAATCGAACCGACGAGCGATGAGGAGGTTGCCGAACCCGAACCGATCTGAGTGACCGTCTTACCCCAGAAGTAGCCGTTCCGATAGCCGGTGATGTGGTAGACCGTCTGGTCGCTCACGGGGGCCAGGGTTCCGGTGGAGCTGTTGAACAAGGTCGCGCTCAAATTCTTGGTCGGGACGTACCAGTAGGTATTCACCAGCCAGGACCAGCGCCTCGACGTGGGGGCGACCGTTTGATTGTTCTTGCCATGGTTCTGGAGATGGGAGAAATGCCGGTTTGCCCCGCCCTGAGACTGCGGGGCGTGGTTCGACCTGTGGGAAGCCTGGGCAAGATTCCTGACGACCGCCGGAGCATGAGACCGAGGAACGACGCCGACGGTACTCAACGCGAGCCTCTCTTCGAGCATGAAGTGGCTGCCGAGGGGCGTCTGAAGTCTCGTTCGTCTGAAGTTCCGGCCCATCCGTTTTCCCCTTCTCAACGCAGTGGATGCGAATCGTTGCTGAAGGGAATTTAGGATATCCTCCAAGATTGAGGCAACTGGCCGATCTGGGAATGAACCGCCCCGGTCGCACGGGCCGGCTGTACGACAAATCCGACAAAGCGCAGTCCCGGAGAAAATTTTCGATCGCCCGGAATCAAACCGGTCTTTCCTCGCACTGGAAAGAGTGAAGTTGCGTGTTCAGTCCGCCTTGCCGGGATCGAGGAGTCCGCGCCTTTGAACCACCTCCAGATGCTCTATCTTGTTGGAGCGACAGGGGATTTGACTGACGCCCAGCTTCTGGATCGGGTCGCGGAGAGACGAGGCGAGACGGCCGATGCCGCGTTCGCCACCCTGATGGAACGACACGGGGGCATGGTTTCCGCGG
>CALKTZ010000343.1 GCA_937997355.1 uncultured Planctomycetales bacterium
CTTGATGTCGTTGATGTTTTGCGCGAGTCCCTCGGCGCGGATGACCCGCAGTTCGCCGTTGCGCTGGATGTAGCCGCCGCCGGCATTGCCGTTGTTGCGACGGACCGCCTCGAAGACCCGGTTGATGCTCACTCCGCGGGCATCCATCCGGCCCGGGTCGAGCCGCACCTCATAGGTCTTCAACTCGCCGCCGAACGCGTTGACCTCGACCACCCCCGGCACGCTCTTGAGCGGCCGCGCGACCTCCCAGTCGAGGATCGTGCGGAGTTCCATCAACGACTTCGGGCTCTTGTTCTCGTCCGCGTTGCGGACTTCGAACTGGTAGATTTCCCCCAGGCCTGTCGCGATGGGACCCATCTCCGGCGCGCCGAATCCCGCCGGGATCTGGGATCGGGCCTGGATCAATCGCTCGCCGACCTGCTGCCTGGCCCAGTAGACGTCCACGCCGTCGTCGAAGACGATCGTGACGACGGAGAGCCCGAACTGGGAGATCGAGCGGACCTCCTTGATCTTGGGGATGCCGTTCATCGCGTTCTCGACCGGGATCGTGATGAACTGCTCGACCTCCTCCGGGCCGAGCGCGGGGGCGTCGGTCAGGGCCATGACCTGGACGTTCGTGATATCCGGGACCGCGTCGATCGGCAGATTCAGGAGGGAGTAGACCCCGGTCCCCACCAGGAAGACCAGCACGAGGAGCACGAACGAGCGATTGCGCAGCGAACCGACGATCAAACTGTCGAACATGAATTGCCTCCAACGGCCAGGGGCGGATACGGGTCCGAGATCGGGCTCAAGACGCGGTCAATCTCATGGCCTCGGCCTTGAGCTTGAACGCCCCCTCGGTGACGATTTCGGTCCCCTCATCGATCCCGCCGAGGATTTCGACGTTGCCGCCGTCGGACTGGCCCGGCTTGACCTGTCGGTGCTCGAATCGCTCGGGTCCCGTGCGGACGAAGACGAACGAGGTCTTGCCGTCGGTCTGGAGCGCGACGTCCGGGACGAGGATCGACCGCCGGCCGGACGGATTGCGAATCCGGACTTCCACGTACATGCCCGGCTTGAGCATGCGATGGGGATTGTTGGCCCGGGCGAGGAGCTTGACCGTGCGGCTCTTCTCGTCGACCAGGTCCCCCGTGTAGATCACCTCGCCGACGAACTCGCGGCCCGGATAGGCCGGCGAGGAGAGCGAGATCCCCGCCTTGCCGCTGCGGGACAGCAAGGCGAACTGGCTCTCGTGGACGTTCGCCTCGACCCAGACCTAGCTCAGGTTGGCGATCGTGAAGATCCGGTGCGTCTTGTCCACGGCGACCCCGGGGACGATGATCTCCCGGTCGAGGATCGTGCCGTCGAACGGCGCGCGGATCTCGAACGTGCTCATGTGGTGGTTGAGCGGGTCTTCGTTCTCCTTCACCCGGAGGTCGGGGCGGAACGGGTCGTTGTCGGGGTCGATCCCGAGCGATCGCAGCCGGGCGCGGGCCACCCGCACGGCGGTCTCGGCCTGCTTCCGCTCCTGCTGGGTCCTCGTGTCGGCGATCCTCGCCTCGACGCCGACGCGGTCGATCAGGCTCTGATAGGTGGCGAGCGCGGCCTCGTGCTCGGCGACGACCATCTGATACTTCGCCAGCGAAACGGCCTGGCCTTCGAGCAATTCCTTGTTGCGGGCCATCGCGGCCTGCGTCACCCGGCGCTGGGCGTCGGCGGTGAGCAGGAGCTCCCGATTCTGGCCGATCGGCCGCCCCTCGAACCGCTTCTGGATGTCCTGGGGAGAATCGCCGCTGACGAGGCGATCGATCATCTCCAGGGTCGCGGCGGTCACGGAAGATTGCCAGTCGGCGCGGGCCACCGCGACCTCGAGCGCCTGGTTGCACGCCAGGAGATCGAGCCTCGCCTGGGCGCACTCGGGGCTGTCGAGCGTCGCCATCAGCTCGCCGGCCTTCACGTCGCGGCCAATCTGGACCGATACGGTGCCCACCACCCCGGAGGCCCTCGGGGTGATGAAGGCATAGTGACTCTCGTCGGGGGTCACGCGTCCGGGCGCGGCGATCACCTCGATCGCCTCCCCCTTTCCGACCTTCATCGTCCGAAGGCCGATCGTCTCCTGCTGGCTGGCGGTCAAATGGATCGCATTGGTCTCCTTCGGCTTCTCCTTCCGCGCGATGTCGGCGGACGCCGGTTCCGATTTCGGAGGCGGTTCGGGGCGTTTCTCGCCCGACCAGATCCAGATCCCGGCCGCCCCCGCGGCGAGGAGCAGACCGCCTCCTACGATTGTCAAAGCCCGACGACTTCGAAATGGCATAGACCTGTACCCCGTCTGACGGAATTCGTGGGATTTCAGGGGCTCGTTGTCCGGGACAACGCGCCTTCGCCGCGGGATTCGCGGAAACAATGCTCAAGCCGCCCCGCGGATCTTGGGGAGTCGGCTCGGTTGAAGAAAAGGGCGAGGCTCGGAGAGCGAGCGCGTCGCGCCGAGAGTATTTCGAGAGAGTCCGATCAGGACCTCTGACTCTATTCAGTATGCGCGTCGGTCAAGGTTCTCCACAAGGCCGTATTCGAAGTATTAAATAATTAATCTTTATTCTTTTCATTCAATCTTTGACGATTTTGGCGGATTTTCCGCCTCTTGTCGAGGCGAGCCGGCCGATCACGGAGCACGAAGATCGGCTCATCGATCGAGATCATCAAGATCACTCGAGATCATCGAGATTCGCAGGAGATTTTGTGGGGCGGGGTCAGGCCGGTGTCGAGTGGGCTTCGGTCCTGCAACAGATCGAGCGATTTCGGCCCCCAGGCGTCGCCGTGACCCTGGAAATAGCGATGGAAATTGGCCTTGTTCGGCGCGACGGGCTTCGGGGAGGCTGTCGAAATCATCTGGGAAGCGGAAAGAGTTCCGGCCGATGGGGGCGGAGTGACCGAATTGGGTTTGTTCGCGCCGTTTTGGGGATTGGGTTTGTTCGGCGCAATCGGTTGAGTCGGG
>CALKTZ010000344.1 GCA_937997355.1 uncultured Planctomycetales bacterium
CGCATCGACATTGACCGGACGACCGACCTTGGCGCCGTCGAGATCGACCAGATGGAGGCGCGATGCCCCCTGAGAAGCCCAATGCGCCGCCATCGCCGCGGGGTCGTTGCCGAAGACCGTCTCCTGGCCGTAGTCCCCTTGCCGAAGTCGGACGCAATTCCCCCCTCGCAGGTCGATCGCCGGAATCAGTTGCATGGAGTCCACCAAGTTGACCGTCGTCCCTCAATCTCGCTTCACTCTATCCCGCGCGCCGGGGGGCCGCAAGGACCGACCCGGCAAGTTCTTGCCTCACACCTTCTCGGCGAAATTGGCGTAAATTCCGAGCCCCACCCGCTGGCTCTTCTCGGGATGGAACTGGCAGGCCGCCAGGTTGTCGCGCCAGACCACGGCGGCGAACGGGTCGGGATAATCCGACTCGGCCGCGATATCGTCGAGGTTGTCCGGCACCGCATGGTACGAGTGGACGAAGTAGACCGAGGCGTCTGGCTCCAGCCCTGCCAGGAGGGGGGATGGCCGACGAATCCTCAGGATGTTCCACCCCATGTGCGGGATCTTGATCCCCGGGCTCGGCTTGAACCGGACCACCCGCCCCGGCAGGAGGCCGAGCCCCCGATGCTCGCCGTCTTCCTCGCTCACGTCGAACAGGAGCTGCAACCCGAGGCAGACCCCCAGGCAAGGCTTCCCCGCGGCGACCGCCTCGCGGAACGCCTCGTCCAATCCGGTGCGCCGAAGCTCGGACATCGCATCCTCGAACGCCCCGACCCCCGGCAGGATCACCTTGGACGCCTTGCGCACCCGGTCGGGATCTCCGGTGATCTCGGCGGAATGCCCCACGGCCTCGATCGCCTTCTGCACGCTCCGAAGATTCCCCATCCCGTAATCAATGATGACGATCATATCTTGGCTGCCAAGGACTTAGGTCGAAATTGGGTTCGTTTCGCAGAATGACCGGGCTGTCGAAATTGGGTTCGTTCGGCGCTTGAGGTCGTTTTGCAAATTGGCTTCGTTCGGGCAAAACGGCTGCTACCAAAATGGGTTCGTTCGGCGCTTTCTGGATCTTGGTGGATTCCTGGGTGCCACGGGTCTGAAGACCCGTTCGTGTTGAGCGGGGGGGACAATATCATAAGCCGGAGCGAAAAATAGGGACTGGCTCGAAGCGAAGCGCCGTGCCTGTCCTTTTTTTCGCGGGACAGCGCCGAGCAGAGAGCCGGAGCGGAAATGGGGACTGGCTCGCCGGTACTCCGCGTGCCTGTCCCCTTTT
>CALKTZ010000345.1 GCA_937997355.1 uncultured Planctomycetales bacterium
AAGTCGGCTCGGAATTCGCCCGGTGCTCGGTTAGGATCGAGTCGGCCCCCGGAAGGTTTGGCAGAGGGGGTGAATCAGGCTCGGTTCTTGCGGAGGCGCGCACTCGTCGATGAGTTGGATCTATCTGGTGATCGCGGCGTTGTTCGAGGTCGGCTGGCCGCTCGGCCTCAAAATTTCTCAGGTTTCGAAGTATCGGTTCATCCCGATCTTGCTCGCGGCCGTTTCGATGGCCCTCAGCGGCCTGTTCCTCTGGCTGGCGCAGAAGGATATCCCCATCGGCACCGCCTACGCGGTTTGGACCGGCATCGGCGCGGCCGGGACTTTCATCATCGGCATGATGTTCTTTGGCGATGCGATCACCCTCGGGAGAATCCTCGGTGTCGGGATGATCATCGCCGGGGTGGTGACCCTCAAGCTCACGCACTGATGGCGGCTACGAATTCCCCAGCAGACGCTTCACATAGGCGAGATCCCGGGCCGACTGGGCGAGCAACTCCGGGGTCGTGAGTCGGCGGAAGCTCGATTCCCCCTTGTATTCGCTGTGCAGCGAGATGATGCCGTCGTAGTTCAGGCGTTTGAGGTAGTCCAGGAATTCGGGCAGGGGGGCTTGGCCGTCGGCCAGGGGGCAATACTCCCAGCGGAATCGCTGCTGCCCCCGTTCGTCGCGAGCAGCCGGGAGCCATCGGTAGTTCTTGATCCCCGCCAGGGCGATCCAGGGGGCCAGGAGATCCAGCCCGATCTCCCAGACGGATCGGCCCCCCTCGATGCTCATGTGCATGGGGTCGACATAGGCGCCGACGTCCCGAGGATCGAAGTCCTTGAGGATCAGAGAGAGCAGGGGGCCTCCCGACGCCACGAACCGGCCGGAATGGCAATGGACGCACGGCAGGACGTGATACTTGCGACCGAGCTTGATGACGCGATCGAGCTTGCCGCGCGCCTGATCGATCTGCTTCGCGGCCGTGCCGAACGGCTGATAGTCCCAGTAGCCGAGCTTGAGCCGACGCGCGCCATAATGGGCCGCGGCGGCGAAGATGGCCTCGGCGTGCGGGCTATCAATATCCGTCACCCCCGTGCTGATCATCGGGATCGTCGCGCCCAGCGAATCGGCCATGCGCTTGGCTTCGGCAAGGCCCATCTCCGCGTGCTCGGGGAGGACATGGCCGCCGGGCCTCAGCGTCAGGTCGAGGCCGTCGAAGCCAGCCTTCTTCGCCTCGGTGCAGGCTTGAGGGATCGTGAGGTCGGCGAGATTGTCCGTGAAGAGGACGAATTGCATCGATTGTCTCTCCGTCCCACAAGGGGTTTCGCCGTTTCGGGGAGTGGTTCCCGGACCGCGCAAGCGAGCCGATCGCCGAACACTGTATCACTCGCCGGGAGCCAACCATAGCACCAAATGGGGATCACCTAACTCCAATCCTCCGCACATTTTCAGGGTTCGGCCCCCGGGAAAGGGTTGCAGCGGCGCGGTCGGGAGTCTATGTTCAGCAATTGTCAAAATTGATCCATCCTCCGCGACCCCGCCAGCGCAACCTCCATTTGGGATGACGGATCGCCCGGCTCATACCTCCTCGCGAGGCTTCCACGAGCCGGCGCAGCGATCGATCATCCCCGCCCGGCGAGCCAAGGCGACTTCCCATGAAACCAGTTCGAAAATCCCGATCCCGCATCGTCGCAATGATCCTCACCGCGATGGCGATCACCGGCTTTGCCGCCGCCCAGCAGGCGGTCGTGAAGGGGACCCTCGACGGGCACACCGACCCGGTTTATGCGGCCTCCTGGGCTCCCGACGGCAAGACCATCGCCACTGCGGGGTTTGACAACACGGTGCGCCTCTGGGACGTCCAGACCCGCAAGGAAATCAAGAAGTACGACGGCCACACGAACCTCGTCCTGGCGGTCGCCATCGCGCCAAACGGCAAGCAGATCCTCTCCGGGAGCGTCGATAAGACGGCCAAGCTCTGGGATTATCCGGCATCCGGGCCGCTGGCCAGCGTGAGCCTGAGCAAGGGCCCTATCCAGGCCCTGGCGATCAAGCCCGATTCCAAGCAGGCCATCTCCTCGGCGGGAACAACCCTGACCCAATGGGACCTGGGGACCGGCAAGGTGATCAAGGAAGTCGCCCCGGGGGCGGAGATCGTCAGCGCGGCCTGGCGAGGCGACGGCGCGCAGATCGCCGTCGGAGACAAGGGGCACACGATCCGGCTCCTCAAGGCCGACCTGAGCCCCGAGGCGGTCATCGAAACCTCGGCCGATTCCGTCCTCGGGGTCGCTTTTTTGCCGAACAACCAGCAGCTCGTTTCGGCGGGGTCGGACGGCCTGGCCCGGCTCTGGCAACTTCCGGTGACGCCGCCTGCGGCGAAAGTCGCGGACACCAAGGGGGCGATCACCGGTTTCGCGATCAGCGGCGATCGGACCAAGGTGGCGACGTTCGGCGGCGACAAGATCGTTCGCGTCTGGAACCTGGCCGACGGCAAGCCGATCAAGGAACTCCCCGCGACCGACGCGGAGATCAAGGCGATCGCCCTGAATGGCGATGGCAGCCAGGTGGCCATCGGCCTGGCCAACAAGACATTCCGAATCTTCACCGTCGCCGACGCCAAGGAGGCGAAGAAGTTCGATCCCCTCCCCTCGCCGATCACGGCGATGGCGTTCCGGGCCGATGCCCAGCAAATCGCCCTGGCGGGAGAAGACAAGGTCATCCGGGTGATCAACCCGGCCGACGGCAAGGTCGTTCAGGAATTGAAGGGGCACGGGGAGAAGGTGGAGAGCCTGGCCTTCGTCGCCAGGGACGCCAAGGGGACCAACCAGCTCATTTCCGGCTCGGCGGACAAGTCGATCAAGCTCTGGAACCTGGCCGACGGCAAGGTGATCCGCGACTTCTCCGGACACGGCGGCCCGGTGCTCTCGTTGGCGATCAGCCCGAACGGCTCGAAGCTCGCGAGCGGCTCGGCGGATAAGTCGGCGAAGGTCTGGAACCTGGCCGACGGCAAGCTGCTCGTCACCCTGACGGGACATTCCGATGCCGTGAAACACGTCGACTTCTCACCCGACGAGACGAAGGTCGCGACCGGCTCCCCCGACAAGACGACCCGGATCTGGGAGACGGGCACCGGCCGCGAGTTGCAGCTTGATTCCTCGTCCAACGAGCCGGTGACCGGCGTCTCGATCCAGCCCGACAACAAGACGGTCATCTCGGCCGGGACGGGCAAGGCGATTCGGGCATGGGTGCCGGCCGCCGTCCGGATTTTCGCCGGGCATCAGGGGCCGATCCGGGCCATCGCGGTCCATCCGAATGGGACCCAGCTTTACACCGCTTCGGCCGATAAGTCGTTGAAGGTGTTCGATCTCGCGAAGGGGACCGAGATTCGCACGCTGGCCGGTCATACGGATGAGGTCCGGGCCGTCAGCATCGCCAAGGACGGGACCAAGATCGCCTCGACCTCGGGGGACAAGACGGTCCGGGTCTGGAACGGGGCCGACGGCAAGCTCCTCAAGACGACCACCCCGCTGGCCTCGCCTCCGCTCTCGCTGGCGATCGCGGCTGATAGCAAGCTTGTCGCGGTGGGGCTCACCGACGGCTCGGTGCAGGTCTTCGACATGACCGAGGCCGACCCCGCCAAGTCGACGCCGAGGGCCGTGACCGGTCATGCCGGGGCCGTGACGGCGCTGGCACTCGCCCCGGATTCCGGCAACCTCCTGAGCGGCTCGGCGGACAAGTCGGTCAAGACCTGGCCCCTCGCGACCCCGGGGGCAGGCAAGACCTTCTCCGGCCATACCGGGCAAATCTTCGGCGTCGCCTGGTTCCCCGACGGCAAGCAGATCGCCACCGGCGCGGCCGACAAGACGGCCCGAATCTGGGATGTCGCCAAGGGGACCGAGGTCCGGAAGATCGAGGCGCACGGCGAGGTCGTGTATGCCCTGGCCATCCCTCCGAAGGGGGACCTGCTCGTCACGGCCGGCGACGACAAGCTCATCAAGTACTGGAACCCGGCCGATGGCAAGGAGCTACGCAAGAGCACCGGCCACGGCGCGGCGATTTACTGCCTGGGCTTCACTCCGGATGGGACCAAGCTCGCCTCGGGCTCGATCGACAAGACGATCCGGATCTGGAATGCCGCCGACGGCAAGGAGCTTTTGAAGCTCGACGGCCATCCCGACGACGTCTACTCACTCGGCTTCAGCCCCGACGGGAAGCGACTGGCCTCGGTCGGCTATGGCGGCAACCTCTTCCTCTGGGATAGCGCGACCGGCAAGCCGATCTTCCACCAGAAGGTGAACCCCAACACTCTCACCTACGGAGTCGCCTGGAGCCCTGACGGCAAGCAGCTCGTTGTGGCCGGGGCTGATAACAAGGCTTATATCCTGGACGTCCCCTGAAGCTGATGGGATTTGATCGGGGTCGAATCGACCGATTGTCGATTCGATCTCGAAATCATGACGTATAATCTCGGTAGTTGGCGTTCGTGGTGCGCGCCGAGGTTCCTTGGCTTCGTGGCTGCCGATAGGGATATGTCGGAACTCTCCGTACCAAATTCGGCCGACAATTACGCGACCTTCGTTCGGGCTCTCTCGGGACTGGCTTCATCCCTATCGAAT
>CALKTZ010000346.1 GCA_937997355.1 uncultured Planctomycetales bacterium
CCGGCAGCATTTGCCCGCGCAGAAGTCGCACAAACATTCTCCGGCCTTGAAATCGGTTCGGGGTCTCGTGTTTTTCATGGAGTACCGCGGAAGGACGAGTCGGACGACATCCCGGCGTTGGCTTGATTGATGAATCGATCCATCTCCGGCATTCATCGCGGGCTGGAAGCTCTAGCATAGCAGGCATTTCGGAGAGCGGCCACATGGAGTTCCGTGGTCCCGCAGCACCCCCCAATTAATTTCACACCGAGCGCCTCCAATCGAGGCACGGCCAGGGCGAACGATTCCACCTCTCGATCGGCAGCTTCCGTGGGCGACGAACTCGGTTTCATCAGAAGGGGCAGGGGAGTCACCCCTCGCATCTTTTCGGCGAATTCGATCGCGCTCCCCATTCCAGGCCGGCAATTCAGGCCGAGCACTTCCGCCCCCAGATCGGCGAGTTCGCGGGTTGCATCCGAGAGCTTTTCCGGCCAGACGAAAAGACTCACGAGTCGAGGAATTCGTATATCGTCGGCCAGTTCTTGCAAAGCCGGCACGGCCTGGTCGAATTGGAAGGTTTCGAAGAGCAGGGCATCGACCCCCGAATCGATCAGAATCCGGGCCTGCTCCCGAATTGCGCCGCACGTCACGATCCCGGTCGGCCCGAGATCGCCGATCACATAGCCCTCGGGACCGGCCACTCGCCTGGCGAATGCGACGGCTTGCCGATTGATCTCCTCCATCCGATCGGCCTTGCCGAACCGATCGAGCCACGCCCGGTTCGCACCGAAGGTGTTGGTGGTGAGGGCATCCGCCCCCGCCGCGCGATCGCGCGAATGGATCGCGAGCACCTTTTCAGGTTTCGACAGGTTCCAGAGCGCCGGATCGTCACCCTGAAGATAGAGTCCCTCGGCGATGAGGCGAGTCCCCATCGCGGCATCGAGAATGAGGGTCCGGGAAGCCATCGCGGTCCGAAACGGCTCGCGTCGCATGGGTGAATCTCGTTGAGGATCTCGGCTCCGCGCAATCCGCACGAGACCGCTCAGTCGCTCGCCCGGGATCGATTCCGATAGCGGCTGCTCACCCGAAGCAGGAATCGCTGCTCCTCATGAGTCAACGCGCCGCGTCCTTCGCGGTGAATCTTGTCGAGGATCTGGTCCATCCGACGCTCCTCGGCCCCCTCGCGTTCGAGCAAGCGTTGCCGTCGCGCGTCGGTCCGACGTCGCCGCCAGCGGGCCAGGGCACTATCCCGGACCGGTTGCTGGGGACGGACCTTCGCCGCGGAGCTTTCCAGGCTTGTATAGCCTTGCGAGAAGTCGTAACCGAAGATTCCTTCTTCGAGATCCCCCCCTTCCTCCAGGAATTTCCCTTCAACGCGGACATAAAGCATGATGCAAAACGCAAGCGCGATGAGCGTCAGGCCATTGCTTTCCGCGAGAAAGAAAAGCCGCACCATTCCCGCCAGGAAGAGGACGGCCGCGCAGGCGCGGGCTGTCGTCGGGGCATAGAGCTGGTCGCGGGAAGATCCGATCGTCGTCTCGGCCAGGTAGGCCCGAAACATGCGCCCTCCGTCGAACGGGAGTGCCGGGATGAGATTGACCAGCAACAGGACATAGTTGAGATATCCGAACCAGCCCAGCACCCAGGGCGAACTGAGCGGCAACGCGGGGTCTCCACCGGCGAGCAACGGGGAGCCGGGATCGCCCGCATTGCCGAGCGGATTCCAGACCAGATGGGCGCCCCAGCCGAAGTGGAGGAGCAGGGCCGAGGCAAGATACACGGCACCGCTCGTCACCGGTCCCGCCATGGCCACGAGCAGATGCTCGCCCGATCGCGGGCCATGGATGGGGTTCACCAAATTCCCCAGCGGCCAGATCCGAACAACATCCTGATCGCTGCCGAGCCACCATGCCATCCAGGCGTGTCCGAACTCGTGGACCGCCAGGGCGATGAGGAGTAATCCGAGCCAGCAGGCCGTCGGCGCCAGCGACCGTTCGAAGCTATTCCGGAGGACAGCCCAGAAGAGCTCGAAGCCGACGAATGCGATCAGGAAAAAATGGACGCGCACCGACGTCCCGAGCCACCGGCCAAGGCTGATTGGAGACCACGTCATAGGATCGCTCATGGCGGCCGTCCAAGGGGTGCGCGATCATTTCTAAGTAAGTGGACTTTCAGGTTATACTCTAACATCGCCTCGTGAGTGACCGCAACGCAACCAGGGAACCGATCGGGGTGGAGGCTAGCGAGGCGTGATCCGGCTGTCCGGCGTCGGCCTCCCGATTCCCGACCCTCTTCCTTATAGCAAGGCATACGACGACGGATGAGCCCGAGCACGCCCGAAACCGGCAAATTAATCCACGTCGAACTCGGAACACGGTCTTACGGCATTCGTGTCGAGAGCGGCTTGAGCGACGAATTCGGTCGATTCGTTCAATCCACCTTGAATGCAACCTGGGCGGGGCGTTCTTGTCGACGCGTCCTGGTCATCACGGACGAGAACCTCACGCAACTCCCCTTGAGCCGGACGTACTGCGAGGCCCTCCAAAGTCTCGGACTCCAGGTCTCTCGGATGATCGTTCCTCCTGGCGAGGGCTCGAAGTCGCTCGATCAAACTTCGGCGATCTACGACCAACTCATCGAGCTCAATGCCGATCGACATACCCTGATCGTCGCTATCGGCGGAGGCGTGATCGGCGATCTCGCGGGCTTTGCCGCCGCGACCTACGCCCGAGGCATCCCCCTGTTCATGATCCCCACGACGCTGCTGTCGCAGGTGGATAGTTCGGTGGGCGGGAAGGTGGGGGTCAATCACCCGAAGGTCAAGAACATCATCGGGGCGTTCCATCAGCCTTGCGGCGTCTGGATCGACACCGATTCCTTGAAATCCCTCCCGGATCGTGAAGTCCTCTGCGGATTGGCCGAGGTGGTCAAGTACGGCGTGATCCTCGACGCCGATTTCTTCGCCCATGTCGAGTCCCATGCCGACGCCATCCTGGGCCGAGATCCCCAGGCTCTCCGGCACATCATCGCCCGGAGCTGTCAGCTCAAGGCGGATGTCGTCTCCGCGGACGAACGCGAAGAAACCGGCCTCCGGGCGGTCCTGAACTTCGGCCACACAATCGGCCACGCGATCGAATCGGTCGCCGGCTATTCAGGCCGGTTCCAGCACGGTGAGGCGGTGGCGGTGGGCATGGTCGCCGAGAGCCGGCTTGCCGAGCGGATCGGCTGGGTCGAGGCATCGGTCACCCTCCGCCTGAGCCGATTGCTGGAGCAATTCGGACTCCCGACGACCGCCCCGGGGCTCGACAGCGACCGATTATATTCCGCGATGGGCAAAGACAAGAAAAATCGGCAAGGGAAGATCCGGTTCGTCCTCCCGAGGGGGATCGGCACCGTCGAGTTGACCGATCGACCGGACGAGCAGGATATTCGCGCGATCCTCGCGAACTTATGACACGCCGATTCGACGAATCGCAAACGGCATCTCAGGGGAGTTTCGCGTGGCCACGATCGAAGGCGAGTCCGAGCTTCACGATCTGATCAGTCTGACCATGATCCCGGGGATCGGCCCTCGCACCTGCGGAGAATTGCTCTCGCAATTCGGCACTGCTTCAAATGTCCTCGCGGCCTCGAACTCGCAGCTCCGCGATGTCAGCGGAATCGGCGCGAAGCTCGCCGACCGCATCGGCCTGGCTCGAAGTGAACAGACAGGGCGAACCGAACTCGAGAATTGCCGAAAGCTGGGAGTGACTGTTGCCTTGAAAGGGACGGCCCCCTACCCGAACTCACTCCTTGAAATCCCAGATCCGCCCAGTCTGCTTTACCTCAAGGGGACGCTGGAGCCGAGAGACCAACTCGCGATCGCGATCGTCGGCTCCCGAAAATGTACCGCCTACGGCTTACGCATGGCGGATCGGCTCGCCGCCGCGCTCGCGCGGACCGGATTCACCGTCATCTCCGGCCTGGCTCGCGGCATCGACGCGGCGGCGCATCGCGGTGCCTTGAAGGCCGGGGGCAGGACGTTGGCGGTGCTCGCGAACGGCCTGTCGCAGATCTACCCTCCCGAGCATGAAGACCTCGCCCGGGAAGTTTGTCTGGCGGGTGCCCTGGTCTCCGAGATGCCGCTGTATCAGCAGCCGCTGGCCGGCCTCTTCCCGCAACGAAACCGGCTGATTTCGGGATTGAGCCTGGGCGTTGTCGTGATCGAGGCCACGCCGCGAAGCGGATCGCTCTCAACCGCATCCCATGCGATCGAGCAAAATCGAGAGGTCTTCGCGGTTCCCGGCCCCGTCGACAGCCTGGCGAGCCGGGGATGCCACCGGCTGATCCGGGACGGGGCCAAGCTGGTCGAAACCGTCGAGGACATTCTCGAAGAACTCGGCCCGCTGGTGCGGGAAGTTCGGACCGATCCGAAGGAACCGCCGGTCCGCCACCCCGCGGAATTGACTCTCACCGATGCGGAACGGTCCCTGCTGGGGCACCTCGGCGATGGCCCGATCGGCGTCGACGAGTTGATCGGGAGGACACGCTTGACCGCCGGTCAGGTCATGGCAACCTTGAGCGTGCTGGAAGTCAAGCGGCTCATTCGCCGCCAGCCCGGTCACACCTTCGTTCGCGCCTGAACACCCCGAATGGGACCTCGAAGCGTTACTCGCCGTCGACCTGCCGCTCAATCCAACCGACGAGATCTCCGATCACCTGTTCGCGGCCGACCTCGTTGAGTGGCTCATGCAGCATTCCCGGGTAGATCAGGAGCGTCTTGTCGGCGCTGGCGACCTTTTCAAAGAATTCACGCGACGTATTGGGATCAATGACCGGGTCCTGGCTACCGAGCAACATCAAGATCGGTAGCGTGATCTTGGCCGCGCGCGACATCAGGTACTTTTCTCCCTCGACCATCCCAAAATAGAAGGGGGGATTGATCCGATTATGACGCAGGGGATCGTTCTGAAATGTGATCCGCATGCGAGGGTCGCTCGTCAGGTCGGTTGATGGTGATCCCGAACTCAGAGTGATCCAGGGGGCAAACGCCTTGAGCAGTTTCCCCAGCAATATCTTGCTCCGAGGGATCTCCAGGCCGATCCGAATCGCGGGATTGGAAACGACCAAACCCTTGATTTGCCGACAACCTTCGACCAGAAGCCGCAGCGCGACCTGCCCTCCATTCGAATGGCCGAGGGCGAAGAGGGGTAATCCCGGATTCTGGCGGGCCGCCCACCTCACGATGTCGCGAAGGTCGTCGACGAAGAGATCGTAACGGCGGATGACGCCGCGGCGTCCCGGGCTCCGCCCATGCCCCCGGAAATCGACCGCGAGGACGTCGATGGCGTGGGTTCCCGCCAGTTCCTCGGCGACATGGCGATAAGACCCGCCATGTTCCCCGAATCCATGGGCAACGATTAGCATCGCGCGCGGGGCGGAACTCTTCCACATTCGGCCCCGCAAGGCAACCCGATCCTCCGTTAGCACAACGACATCCGTCGATTTTTCGTGCGTCGTCAGCATCCCGTCGTCCTCGGACTGTACGTAGTCGGACCAAACCGGAGGCCATCTCCATCCATATAATTTACCATGCTCGGCGAAATCTATCAGAAGTCGACGCGGAAAGGCAGGGGAGTTTGGATAACGCAAACCTTCCCCGAGTCATGATTCAACAGATATCCAATTTCCAGATCCAGAAAGAAACGAAAGTATCCCATCACGAAACGAGGCCGTGGGCGCAAACGCTCCCACGGCCATAAGACAGAGTTATCCGGGTGTTATGCTTGAGCGATCGTTCAATCTTCGGTATTGCTCCGGCCCTTCTTCTTACCTTTGGTTGTGCCCGACTTGTGGATATCGGCGATCACCGACCTCGCATACTTAAGGCACGCCTCGACATCCTCCATCGGATTTTCGGGCTTCTCCTCATATTCGATCGCGATGATGCTTTTGTAATTCTTCGCGTGGAGGGTCTTGAGTAGATCCGCCACCCGGAGGTCGCCTTCGCCCAGGATGGTGAACTTGACGGCGTCCTTCACATCCTTCAGGTGAACCCCGTAGGTCCGGCCGGCGAACACCTCGGCAGCGCGGACGGGATCTTCCTTGGAACGCAGGAAGTGCCCCGTATCGATGCAGCAGCCGATCTTCGGATTGTGGTCCTTGATGGCCTTGGCGATGGTATCGATCAGGGCGTAGTGGTGGCCTGGGCCATGATTGTGAATCCCGATGGCCACCCCATATTCCTCGACCTGCTTGTCGAGCGTGTCGAAGCTGTCGAGCGCGGGATCGGCGGAGAGATAGTCCAGATTCATCGCCTTGGCGAACTCGAAATACTTCCGATTGGCACCGGCATCCTTGGTCAGCGGCACCACGCCATAGCCGGCGACGGTAACATCGGCCGCTTTGAGTTGTTGCTTGACGGCTTCGATCCCCTTGGCATCCAGGGTGAACGGGATGTGTTCGGGATAGGCTTCCCAGTAATGGAGCCCGAGCTTCTTGGTCAGCTCAAGGGCCTTCGTCCGGTCCGACTTCCCCCCCGCCTTGAAGCCGCGCAGTGAGTAACTTTGAAGACCGATCTTGAATGGACCGTAGGGATCGGACTTCGGCTCATCGGCTAGGACTCGCGACAGCCCCCGCTCCCCAATCCCGAATGATCCGGCCGCGATGAGCCCCGCAACCAGCAGGTCGCGCCGGGACAGCAAGTCTCGATCCGATTTCGATTGCATCGCTCATGTTCCTCAATGGGTTTCTCAAGAGCAGAGAGATTCGACTCTCGCCTCGCATGGAATTCCACGGCTCCGAGACTATCCCAACCCTTTTCCACATGCCAGGAAGTGGCGAACAAAGTGGCGAATCGATTCGGAGTTCCTTAACCGCAGCCAAGGAGAAGCACCTTCAGATCACCCGCCGGAATCGTGGGGTGAGCGTGGCGCGGATGGTGTCGAAATTGAAGTCGTTCCTGAGTGGCTGGCTGACGTATTTCCACCATGCGCGAGTAAGAGTCACCTGTCCGAACTGGATGGTTGGTCCGACGTAAACTTCGTTGCGCGGCTGAAGCATTGCGGACGTTCGAGGACTCTGAGCAACTTTTTATGCACCACGGGGTTCCGGAAGGGAACGTGTGGATTACGGCGAAATCGAGCAAGGGGTGATGGCAACTAATGGGCAGCCGGACTGCCCATTAATCCATGGACCGACGCTGGTTTCAGAACCTCTGCCCGATCAATCTCGTCCAGAAGTACGCGACGTTCCGCGTTGAAAAGAACCGCCGGGTATGATGAGTACAGCCGACGGCATGGAAGGACGAGGAACGCGAGTCCCCCTCCTAACCTGGTTGGACTTAAGGAGGTTCGTGAGAGTATGTGGCAAGCTGGGGATCTAGGATTCGAACCTAGACTAACTGATCCAGAGTCAGTCGTGCTACCGTTACACCAATCCCCAATTGATAGAATGGAGGCTACCGGAATAATCCGGTGCGAGAGGTTCAGACTACGAATTTTCGATATGCGTTGCAAGGCGGAAACCGAGCGAAGAAATCTCGAACCTCCGGAGGGTTCTCGATCGCGTTTCGATGTTCGCGACAGCGAACGATCCGAATTCATCCATTCGTCAGAGGCTGGGATTGGAGAATTCGGTCAAGGGAAGTGATACGGGGATTTGGTGCCGCGAGCTTCGTGCCACGGCTTCGGTGAACTGCATGTAACGAACGCCGGTGGTGAAGTCGGTTCGCGTCACCCGGCATTCACCGCGGATCGCCGCGATGAACTCGGCTTCACAATTCCAGCCCCCCTTCAGTTCGTCGGGGATCGTCAACAACTGGAGGCCCTCATCGTATTTGCGGCCTCCCCAGATTTCTTCCCTCGCGAAGTCATATCGAATCGTTCCCTTACTACCATATAAGGCGATTCCCATTGCGGCCTCATGCCAGACGACTCCGCTCAGCCGGTAGACACCCTGAGAGCCATCGTCCTGAGTCGTCAGGACCTGAACGCTATCGGGTGTGCCCACTCGAGCGCTCTTGCCGACTTCTACATCGAACCGGCGCGGAATGATCTTGGATGCCTTCGCGATGACACGATTCGCCGGTGCAACCCATCGAAGCGCGGTCTCGTAAAGGATGCCGAGCGAGAGCATGTTGAAGCCCGAATAACGGGTCATCTGCCGCCAACCCATGGGCTTTTTTGCGTCGGCCAGATCACCCGTTAGGCCATGGACATGCACTTCGCGAAGGTCGCCGAGATACCCCGAGTCGATCAAGGACCGAAGGTAGCGATCTCCCACCAATCCGTAGGGACTCGGGACGATCATCGCGGTCAAGTGCGGGCATTCCAGAGAACGGTCCAGCATTCGCTGCGCTTCTCGTGCGTTCAGGGCCATGCGTGCTTGCGTCAGCACGTGCTTTCCGGCATCAAAGGCCGCGAGAGTGACCGGACAATGTAAGTAGGGCCAGGCACCAATAACGATCGCGTCAATCGCATCATCGGCGACCAGATCTTCCCAACTCGCGTAGACGCGCGGGATCTCGAATTCCCGGGCGACCCGGGCCGCTGTCTCTCGTCGACGATTGCAGACTCCCATGATCTGGACGCCTGGAATCGCCTTGAGCCCCGGAAGCTGCCGGTGACATGCCACCTGCCCCGCGCCGACGATGCCGATCCGGATGTTGTCCTTACCCACCGGCCTACCAGCCTTTCGATCCTAGAAAAAGCGAACGCGGATCGAATGCGCCCCCATGATTCAGGCGACGACGAAACCTTTCAGCGATTGTACGATCGCCACAGATCTCTCACATCCGAGAAAGATTCTACATTTCCCCGGAATTGTGAACGGCTTCAGCAGGATCACAGGATCAGTAGGTTGCCCCGGCATATCCTCCCAGGAAGACCGGCTTGGTGTTGGGGTTCAAATAGTTTGGGCGACGAACGATGCGGGGACGATCGGGAGAATATCCGGGTTCATCGGACCAACGGCGGGGCGCGCCATTTCGAGAAGAACAGCCAATCGTAGCCAGGATCAAGCACGCAAGCGCGAGCCATCGAAGTGAGTAAGCTCTCGGACATTGATGTCGCATCTCTCGACTCCGGCCCACTGAGTTAGGCTTACTCGACGATCGCCGAATTGGAGAGTCTCCATCCACTCGCACCTTGCGAGATCGCCGTCGCATGGCCGAGTCGTTTGAATTTCTATCGGAATTCACAGTCTCTCGAATTGATTCTGGATCGATTATCCTAGGCAAGTTGCCCCGTCGCAATCAGGCTTGAGGGAGGAACACCGTGAGTTACCAACACGAATTAAGGGCTGTCCGCATGACTTCAATTCCTGGCCGAAGTGGTTCGCTCTTGGGACTCGCGCTTCTTTTTTTCTCGCAGATCACGCCGGCCGTTCTTGCGGAGCATGCCAAGATCAATCTGGAAGTTTCGACATCTCACGACCAGATTGCGGCCTTTGTCGATCAAACTCCTCCGGATTACGGCAAGAATCCTCGTCCTTTGCTCAAGGCGAAAGTCGGTGAGCCAATCCGGATCAATTGGCTGCTGACGAACGTCTATCCCCATAAAACCCTGGAGAACGTTGTCGTTCATTTCTTTATCGCCAGGGAAGAGAAACCTCGGCAGAAAGAACTGCCGGATCTGAGCGGGGATGTAGTGCTGGAGTCGGCTTTCGATATGGATTTCAAGCCGGGCACCAAGGCGGGGCAACGGCATACCATCAGGATCGACAAGCCAGGCGTCTATCTCATCCGACTCGAGACGAAGCAAACGCAGAGTGATCACGAGCACTTCTCGGCGATCGATCTCGTCGTGGAGGGGAACACGAAACCTTAATCCAATTTCCGGGAAAAGACTCAAGTCGCGTTATTTTCGCAACTACCGCATTCTGCGGTGCAATCGATTCAAGACGACTTCGACGCCCGACCGATCGAAAGGCAGTCAAGGCGATCGCAGGCCCCGTCGGGGGGATTGCTGTCGGTCCTGAGCTTCGATCGGGTGGATGGCGTATGCTCGGCTGGCGCGAAACATTCGCTCGTCCCTGGAGATATTGGGGACTTGGTCTCGGCGGCGCTTTCGCCTTGGTGCAGGTTCTGGCCGCGGCCGGGCATACCCCGACCCATGACGGACCGCCAGCCCCTGATGCGCCATCTTCGCGTACCCGAACCCCATGGCAGGTAGGACGGCCGACCGAGATACGCGTTGAAAACGGGCGGACGACCT
>CALKTZ010000347.1 GCA_937997355.1 uncultured Planctomycetales bacterium
AGGGCGGCGGAGCCCTGAGAGCTGTCGCCAGGAGGTGCCTCAGATTCCCGCGTTTGGCCCGTACGGCATTTTCGCGGAGTAACCCATGGCAATGGTCGGCTTGAGGGAAATGCGGCCTCTGCGGGCCAATGCGAAATCCCCACCTGGGCGCTTCGCTGGGGTCGGTGAGAGCTGGTCAACGAAGATGAGGCTCGGGATGTTGAGGGATGATCCCTCCGAAGCGACGGGGTGACTGCCGGTGATCGGCCGTCGCCGAGAACTTCCGGCCCGGGATCACTGGGCATGGGGGTTCGGGTGTTCCGTGACCCCGACGTTCCCGAAATGCGAAATGGCTCACTTAGGGGAGAGCCGGGCCCCGGGAATGGTCACTCCTTGGGGGGAACCTTCTCGTAGAAGATGGAGACGATGATCTGAAGCGCTCCGTCCGCAGGGCCAGTTACACACACAGACTGATTCAGGATCCGGTACTGAGGATGTCGTTGAGCCTTCCGGAGCCAGGTGTTGACCCTGTTCTGGAAGCTTGAAAGCGTCTCCTCACCAACATCCATTGCCGGGTCGCACCTCTCGAACAGCTTGATCCGCATCAAAGTCCCTTCCCATCGGGGCCGACTGGACTGAGTAAAACCTCAGCGGGAGTGGGTAGCACCGATGAGAAGCGGGCGCGACGGCTGACACCGAATCTCCACCGCCATCCTGGCTCGCCTTCCGTGCTCGCGTTCCGGCCGCTCCATCCGGCCGGTTGCGACACTCGGAACCATCGCTCGAACGAGCCCCCAGCTTCGAGCGCCGGTCGCCGCGAGCGATGGTTCCTCGGTCCCCTCGTAGATTTTCATTTCTCTTCCTCTTTGGGGATCGAGAAAATGAAGCCGCAGAGGGGCAGGGCAGAGGGCCTCAGGCGGGCTGAAGGTGTGGACAAGTGTCCCACCAACTCCGCTAAGCAGAAATCAAAACTCATCCCGGCTGTCCCACCAAAAAATTCCCGCAAGCCGTGCGGTGGTGATTCTCTCCGTGATCCCGAGAGGTTACCTATTTTGTGATAAAAGCCGATCGCCCGTGGGACACCGGGAGAGGCAACTATCGGGCGAAGTGTCCCACCGAAACGGGCCTATCATTCAGCCGCATCGCCGAGCCTGGCCCGGGCCGTAGCAACCGCGGCGTGGAGCTTCTCCTGGAGCAGGGGGCGGGGGAGCAGCTCAGTCATGTAGGCCGCGACGCGGATCCCGCTCTGATCGAGTTGCAAAAGCTCGATCTGCTCATCCGACTTGTCCGCACAGAGGATGAGCCCCAGCGGCGACTCTTCGCCCTCCTGCGTCTCGTGCTTCTCGAGCCAGCGGAGGTACAGCTCCATCTGACCCTTGTGGGCGGCCTCGAAGGGCCCGAGCTTCAGCTCGATCGCGACCAGCCGCCGGAGCTTCCGGTGGTAAAACAGGAGGTCGAGGTAGAAATCCCTCTGGTCGATGACCATCCGCTTCTGGCGGGCGACGAAGGCGAAGCCGGAGCCGAGCTCAAGGATGAAGCTCTCCAACTCTCGGAGGACGGCCGCTTCCAGGTCCTTCTCGCTAAAGGTGTCTTTGAGGCCGAGGAAGTCGAGGAGGTACGGGTCGCGAAAGACCAGGTCGGGCGTCAGGCGGTCCTCGTCGCGGAGCTTGGCAAGCTCCTGTTTCGCCAATGATTCAGGCTTCTTCGAGAGGGCGGTCCGCTCGAAGAGCATGCCGCCGAGTTTTTCCCGGAGCGTTCGTACGCTCCAGCGTTCGAGGCGGCACATCTCGGCGTAGAAGTCCCGTTTGAGTGGGTCGTCGAGCGGGATGATCTCGACGAAGTGGCTCCAGCCCAGGTAATTCGAGAGGGCGAAGACGGCGTCACGATCAGGGAAGGCCTCCGCGAAGCGGAGCATGCGAAAGAGATTCCGACGACCGAACCCTCGACCGAATTCGGCCTCCAATTGTGCCGACAGCGTCGACACAATCTCCTCTCCGTAAGCGGCCCGCTGTTCCTGAAGGGTTTCGGAGTGGATCCGATGGCCGACCTGCCAGTAGAGCAGTACCAAGGCGGAGTTGACCGCCTGGGCAACCCGCTCGCGGGAATCGTGGATAAGGGTGCGGAGATCGATCAGAACCTTGTCCGGGCCGGAGGCAACTGGTTGAGCCGCATCCTTCTTCACAATTTCCGTCTTCCGCTTCCGTGCCAAGGCTGCCTCTCTCGTGCGCTTATATGGGGACCGAGCGAAGGCGCTCGGCGGAGGCCCAGTCTCGCACAGCGAGAGCAAAATCGAAAAGGGGGACGTCGTTGGACAAACCAGCATGGAAGGCACTACTCTCCGGCCCAGAGACCAACTTGTAAGGAGAAGGGGATTTAAATGAGAACAATCATTGTATTGATGTGTTGCTTTGTTTTCTCGGGCGGTTGTCACCGACCCGCAAGGAGGGCGTCCGTTCCCGTCGCGTCCCAATCGCCTGTTCTCGAGGTTCTCGCGGTGCCGCCCAAGGACATGGCGCCCGTTGAAGTGCGGGGAATTCGATTCGGCGCAAGTGAGCAAGCCGTTCGCGAGAAGGAAAAAGCGGAGTTCGTCGATTCCAAAAAGCTGGGCGCGGTGAACACCGTCATGTACTCCGACTCTCTGTTCGGGTCTCGGGTGCGCGTCGCTTACAAGTTTCTAAAGAACGAATTATACAGCTTGGTGTATGTGTTCACGAACCCAGGTGGGTGCTCGGATGCAAAGACCATTTATGGGAAACTCAAGTCCGAGGTTTCCGACAAGTATGGCGCTGCGGCAACGAAGGAGCTCGATACTCAGGACAGATGCCTTGGGATGGCGGAATGGAATTTCCGAAGTGCGGGTCGGCCTACGGTCGTGGGATTAGCACTCGATGGCACGCAGTACGGAGCTGAGCTTTCCTTGAGATACGAAGATTCGACCAGGGTGGAAGCCATCCCGGCAGCTCAGTCAGACGTGGATAAGGGAAAGTTGTAGAACTTGAAATGGCGGAAGTTCCTCCGTTCGGAGCGTGACGGGTTGAGAACTCTGGAGCTGATTGAGTTGAGCGTTGCCCTTCGGGCCGGGCTCCTCCGGGCTCCGCTTCCGCTCGGTCCGGCGAGTAGCCGGACTGCTCCGCACCCTGCACATCCCTAACGCGGTGATAGCGCCGTCGCCTTGCGACGACCGATCGTCCCGGGCCTCCCTGAGATCAGCCCGAGAGTACCCCGCCCAATCAGCTCCCCGCCGCCCCACCCATTTCCGCTCCGCGGAAAATGCCCCCACGGTCGGTTTCCGATCCTCGGGAGACCGCCCTCAGCCACAACCCCTTCGCTCACCTCGCGGATTCCCGCTCCGCGGGAAAGCCACCGGTTCGCCCCCTCCGCCGAGGCCGGGCTCCGCCCACATCCCGGCTTCCGCCACCACCTGTTCGCAGACCCTGCGGCCGTCAAGGTCCGCTCCGCTCTCCACCTGGACGGCCCCATTCTCTGCCCACCCCGCCCCACCGGCGGACGCCGGGACGCAGGCCACGCCCGGGAAGAGGTTCTGTTTTTTCCCTGGGTCGGTGCTGCCCGCCGTGGGCTCCATCAGCACCGCCCCAGCGAAAAAACATGCGCGGGCGGCACTTGGACGAACGACGCACGCCCCGCAGATGCGCGGTGGGTCAAAGAACGGAGAACGAAACCATGAAGACAGGACGAACCCTCAGAGAGCTACTCGAAGAAGTCACCCGGCAATCCGAGAGCAAACGCGACTACGTCGCCCACTCGCAGACGATGAGCGTGAGCACGCACGTCGACGGGTCATTCCTCGAAATCCCCGCGCAAGACGTGGTGCCGCTCCCTATCAGGGACACGGCACATGGGCAGATTGCCGAACGGGTCGGGATTCCCAAGGCGTATTACGACCGGATGAAGGAGAAAGCCCCCGCGTTGTTCGACGAGAACGTGAATCATTGGCTCAAGGCCAGCGACGACCGCCGATTGATTCGGACTCTCGACGGAAACGCCCGGGCGTTCCTCTCTAGCCGTTACCGGATGCTGGACAACGACGACCTCGCCGCGGTCGCCCTGCCGATACTCATGGACCACGGCTTTGAGCTGGTGAGCTCCGAAATCACCGAGCGAAAGTTCTACCTGAAGGCGACCACGCCGAGGATACAAGCCGAGGTAAAACCGGGCGACGTGGTCCAGGCCGGGGTGGTCATCAGCAATTCCGAGGTGGGACACGGCACGCTGAAGATTGAGCCCTTGCTCTATTTTCTGGTTTGCACGAACGGCCTCGTGTTGCCCGATGCGAGCCTGAGACGGCAGCACGTCGGCAGGCACCTGAGCGACTTCGACGCGGAGGAGCGTTACTTCAAACAGGAAACGCTCAGGACCGACGACGCCGCGTTCTGGATGAAGGTGAGGGACGTGCTCCGCGGCATGCTCGAGGAGTCGGCTTTCCCCGCCCACATGGGCAAGGTGCGAGACGCGGCCGGGCAGAGAATCGAAGCGGACCCCTTCGCCGTGGTCGAGGTGACGGCCAAGCGGTACCGCATGACGGAGACCGAGAAACGCTCGGTGCTCACGCACTTCCTCGCCGGGCACAACGGCCAGAGCGAACTGACCCGCTACGGCCTGGTGCAGGCCGTGACGCGGGCGAGCCAGGACGTCGAGGACTACGACCGGGCCACCGAGATGGAGCAGCTCGGCGGGCAGATTCTCGAACTCCCCCCGGGCCAGTGGCGGAACCTCTCCGAGGCCCGCGGAGCCTGAGACGACCACCCGAGGCCGCCGGGCGTTCCCCGGCGGCTCATCCTCGAAACATCAGCAAGCAGGAAGCAATGACCATGAAAGTAAGAAGCATCAGAAGCGATGACGATTTTAGCCATGACGAGCAGAAGAACGGCCAGGACCGCAACCGGCCCGGGGTCCGGCCCCCGGAACGGTTGCGCCCGGCATCCCGCCCCGTGGAAACCATCCGCCGGGGAAATGTTCTGGTCAGCATCTGGGCCAACCCGACGACCTGGGGAGCCGTGGAATGGAAGGTGAGCTTCAACCGCGTCTATAGCCGGAGCGACGGGGTCGGCTATAGCCGCTCGTTCGAGTGGAGCGACTTGCTGGACCTCATCCAGGGGGCGTTCGACGCGAAGCGATGGATAGCCAAGACAGAGAAGCGATTGAGGGGGGGCTGGTTCCTGCGTTGGATTTAGCCGAGCCTTCGCACGCCAAAGCGACCACCGGGCCGGGCCAGCGTGCCCGGCTTTTTGTTTCTCCTTGAGCCTTCAATCGGCGCGTTCTGGGCCTGATTTCGCGGTACGTTCGTCGGGTATGCGGGGAAGCGCCCGTGTTTCCCGATCGCGTGCGCGATCAGGAGAACCCGGCCGGTCTTCGCTCCGCGTGGCTCCGCGGAGAGGCATTCCCCAGTACTTCGTACTCGGGAGATGCCGGGGCGGGATTCCCG
>CALKTZ010000348.1 GCA_937997355.1 uncultured Planctomycetales bacterium
CTGCGAGTGCGAGCAGAGAGGTGATCTCTTCGATGAGACGAGATAAAGAGTCGACCGCGAAGCATGGTCGTGTACGAAATTCCGGGCTCTCGGGTCCGCTGAAAAAGGAGTGGCTCATGCGGAGTGTCCCTTACTCCCTGGCCGTTGCGGCGCTTGGACTCTCGAATCTGATCGCTCAGCCCGCATTCGCCCAGGCACCCAAGCCGGCGCAAATCCTCGGATTGAAGCCGACTCAAGCTGGGGTCGAATTCGATACACCGACCGACCCTGCCGCCATCGAGGCTTGCAAGGTTGAAATCGGCTCTGATCCTAAGAAGAAGACTTATACTTATGCTCTCCGCGACGGCCAGGGGAAGCTCCTGCGCCGGTTTATGGACACTGATGGAGACAGAAATCTCGATCAGTGGAGCTATTATCAGGACGGCTTCGAGGTCTACCGCGAGAATGACCTCGACGGCAACAAGAGCGTCGACGAATGCCGCTGGCTGAACTCCGGCGGGACCCGAATCGCCCGTGTCGAAGGGGGCCAGATCAAGAGCTGGAAGCAGATCTCCGCCGAGGAGGCTTCCAAGGTGCTCGTGCAGGGGCTCGTTTCCGGGAAGGTCGCCCTCCTCGAAACGGTCCTCGCGACGCCGGAAGAGCTCAAGGCGGCCGGTCTTACCGCCGAGGACGCCGAGAAGGTTGCCCCCGCCGCCGACCGGGTGAATCAGATCAAAACCTTGCACGATTCGCTGCTCGGCTGGACCAAGGACACGGTCTGGAACCGGTTCGACGGCACCTACCCGCACGTCATCCCGGCCGACCCCGGCACCGGCCCGAGCAAGGAGATCACGCTCTATGAGAATGCCGTGATCTTCGCGGGATTGCCCGCCGGCCAGACGCCGCAGAATTCCGGCAAGGTGGCGTTCCTGCAAGTTCCCGAGATGATCAAGCTCGGCGAGGTCTGGAAGTTCGTCACACTTCCCCGCGCGGTCGATCCCGAGAAGCCGGTCGTCAGCGTGGAGAGCGGCATCCGCGCCGCACTGTTCCACCGCGACACCCCCCCCGGCGGACAGGCCCGCGACGAGGCCATGGAAGCCCCGCTCCGCGCCCTGGCGGATTACGACGCCAAGAACGCCGATCGGCTCCGGAGCGGAGAGAAGCGGGACCTGGCCAAGTTCCACCTCGACCGCATCAAGTACGTGCGGGATATCGTCGCCGCCGCGAAGGACCCGGACGACAAGCTGATGTATGACAAGCAGACCGTCGACAGCCTCATCGCCGCCTACCGGACCGGACTCTACACCCCCGGCAAGAAGGCCATCGCGGAGATCATCGCCAAGGGGGGCAAGCTCGGCTCCTACGCGGCCTACAACCTGATCGGCGCGGAGTTCGCCCTGAAGAACGAAGACGCGGGGGGAGACTTCCGGGCCAATCAGAAGAAGTGGATGGCCGACATCGAGGAGTTCCTGACGACCTACGAGAAGTCGGATGAGGCGGCCGATGCCCGGCTCCAACTGGCCAACGCCAACGAATTCGACGCCGAGGAAGCCAAGGCCAAGGCCGACTACCTCAAGCTGGTCGAGAATCACCCCGATACGCTCGCCGGCAAGAAGGCCGCCGGCGCCCTCCGCCGGCTCGATCTGACCGGCAAGCCGATCGCCATCAAGGGGGCCGGCGTTTCCAGCGAACAGGTCGATTCCTCCAAGTTCCAGGGCAAGCCGATCGTGATCGTCTTCTGGGCCTCGTGGGCCGCCCCGTCCAAGCGAGAGCTGCCGGAACTGGTCAAGCTCTACGAGAAGCACCGCAAGGACGGTCTGGAGATCATCGGCGTCAGCCTCGACAACGAGAAGGACGAGACCGCCGCCACGATCAAGGAGCAGCAGATCGCCTGGCCGCAAATCTTCGAAGGGGGCGGGATGGAGAGCCGGCTCGCTTCGGAGTACGGCATCATCTCCCTGCCGACGATCTTCCTCGTCGATGCCCAGGGTAAGGTGGTGAACCGGAACATCCGGAGCGCCGCGGAAGTCGAGCGGCAGGTCGAGAAGATGCTCGCCAATCCGGCGGGGGTCGCCGCCCGGGATCGCTGAGCCGGACGATTCGGGACATCTCCTCGACGTCGAAATCAAGTCCGGGCCGTTCATCCTCCCTGGGTGAGCGGCCCGGCTCCATTCGTTGAATCGACGCGAGCGATCGGATAGAGTCCTCGGGCCTGGTGTTGCACCCTTGCCGCGAGGATTCGGTCGTGAGCTACGTGATTCCGATCCATCATGCCCTCGGCCTGCTCGCGATGGCCGCGGCCGCCTGGATTTACGCGAAGGCCAGGCAAAGGCCGGCGATCGAGCGTCTCGCGTTGACGTCGCTCCCCATCACGATTTCGGTGGTGTTCTGGCAGCTTTTCGTGGACATCGCCATTCAGCCCCTCTTGCAGCCGTGGGGCGGCGCCCGGCTGGCGCCGGCGGTCGCGATCACCTACGGCTACGAGCTTTATCTCCCCTCCGGTACCGGCCCGGTCACGGGTTGGCTCTATCCCCCGGGCTCGGCCCTGGCTTATCTCCCGGTAGCCTGGATCCCGAATGTCTCCCTCTGTCTCCTCGCAGGCCGCTGCCTCACGCTTTTCTATTTCTTCGCCCCCGTGGCCTGGCTGTTGCTCACGAGGGAAACCGAGAAGAAATGGCTGGGGGTCCAGCTCTTCATCACGTTCGCGCTGCTCGTCTGCTTCTCGCGCCCGCTCCGCTACGCCGCGACGGAAATTCACGCCGACGCCCCTGCCCTCTGCCTGTCTGCATTGTCCGTCATCGTGCTGGGCCGAAGCCGGACCGCGCGGGGCAACTGGCTGGCGATCATGCTGGCGGCGCTCGCGCTCTGGGCCAAGCAGCTTGCCTTCCCGATCATCGCCATCGTCATCCCCGTCTGGGCTTATTTCAAAGGAGGAATCTCCGGGCTCGCGAAAGCCGGCCTCGCGATCCTCATCGTCTCGTTCGCCCTGCTCCTGCTCTTCCTGAGCTGGATCGACGCCCCCGACCTGATCTTCAATATCCTGTCGATCCCGATCCGCCACCCTCGACGGCACGACTCCCTCTTCTTCCTCTACCGAGACCTCGCGAAGCTCTATCAGTCGCACGTATTCCTCATCGCCCTGCTCTTCGTGGGAATCCTCGGGCTCTTCGTCGAGCCCCCTGCCCCTCGCGACGACTCCCCCTCGAAGCGAGGGGCCGACGACTGGCGGCTGTTCGGACTCGTCACGCTCGCCGAATTGCCCTTCGCCCTGGCCGGCTACATCAAGGTTGGCGGCGACGACAACAACCTCGCCTATTTCTTCTATTTTCTGTCGATCATGTGCGTCCTGCTGCTGGGCCGGCTGCTCGACCAGGATCAGGGCGACGCCCCCCCTCGGTTCTCGCTTGTGATCCTGGCGGTGAACCTCGCGCTCGCGTTCCTGCTCCATCTCCAGCTCAGCCTCGCGATGGTTTCGGACGAAACGTCCTGGAACCAGAGCAAACAGGCCGTGGGATACTTGCGAAATCATCCGGGGGAAGCCTATCTGCCGTGGCATCCGCTCGAACACTTGCGGGTGGATGGCAAGCTCTATCATTTCGAATACGGGATCTTCGACCGCGACCTCGCGGGATACCCGGTCCCCCGGGAGCAGTTCCTCAAATACATCCCCGAAGCCCCCAGCCTCGTCTGTTACCCTCCGAGGACGCTGGTCGGGGATCACATCACGCTTCGTTATCTGGATGACTTCACGCGCAAGGTTCAGGTGCCGGAACTCCCCGACTGGGAGTGCTACGCCCGAGAGTCGGGGGATGATCCGGTTCCCTCGCCGCCGCCAACCCATGGGCCGGGCGAAATCGGTTCGACCGGCTGAGTTCCACTACCGGCCATTGCCGAAGCCGATTGCCGACGATTATGCTGACCGGACATCCCGAAGACACGAATCGGCGCAAACTGTTCCCGGGCCATGCGGCGTCCTTCGCGATCGTTCCCCTCGTCCCGAACGCTGTCGATGGAAAGAAAAGGCCAACTCGCGATGCAATCCATGGCGTGCCTGAACGGCGAACTGATGCCGACGGAAGAGGCAAAAATCCCCGTCTGGGACCGCGGATTTTTGTTCGGCGACGCGGTCTATGAAGTGCTCCGAATCTATCGAGGCCGCCCCTGGCTTGAACGTGAACATTTCGATCGCCTGGGGCGCAGCCTGAACGCCCTGGAATTCGAGCCGATCGCGATGGGGCCGCTCGCCGAGCGGTGTCGCAAAACCCTGAAGGCGAGCCGGATTCAGGAAGGGACCCTCTACATTCAGATTACCCGAGGGGTCGCCCCCCGGGCGCATGCGTTCCCCGATCCGCCAGTTTCCCCGACGGAATTGATCGTCGCCCGCCCCTACGACGACGGCCCGACGGCGAAACTCCGGGAACGCGGGGCGGCCACGATCAGCCATCCCGATATTCGCTGGAAGCGCTGCGACATCAAGACCACCAACCTGCTGGGGAACATCCTGGCGCTCCAGGCCGCGAAACGGGCCGGGGCCATGGAGGCGATCCTGTTCGATTCGGACAATCTGGTCACCGAGGCCACGCACAGCTCGGTGATGTGGGTGAAGAATGGCCGCCTCTCCGGGACCCCCGAAGGGCATGAGCTCCTGCCCGGCCTCACCCGGCGGTTCGCGGAAACCTTCGACGAGGCGAAGGCCCATTCGTATGAGCCGTCGCGGATCTCCCTGGAGGAACTGAGGACCGCCGAGGAGGTGATCCTGCTGGGGACCACGATCGAAGTCTTGCCGGTGATCAGCCTGGACGGCCGGCCGATCGGGAGTGGAGAGCCGGGGCCGATCTGCCGGCTCCTCCAGGACACCTACCGCCGCGACCTCGCGGAATGGCTCGCCGCCTCGTCGTGACACGTGGCTCGCTCGCCCCGAAACCTGCGAGATGCCGGCCCCCTCAACCAATCGCGGAGAATCGATGAGTCAAGCCGATACCGTCGACGAATTGGTGGATGATCCGTTCGAAGCTTATCTGCGCCGCGATCCTCTCCCCGGGGCGGGAATTCACGCCTTCATCCTGCAAGATGGGCCGAACCAGCAAGAGGCGGCCGAGGCGGTCGCGTCGAGCCTCATGAAGTTGATCGGGGGCAAGCTCCATCGTCCGCTGGAGGTTCGCATCCTCGACGTCGGCGGCACGCCGCTCCGCGAGTCCTACCGGGCGATCCTCGAAGAGTCGGCGCATCCCCTGGTGCTTGTCACGACCGCCCGAACCCCCTGGACCGAGGCGCATCTCGAACCGTTGCTCCAGTCCATCGATCGCTGCGATCACGTGCTGGGGCGCAGGCCCATGAGCGACCGGCAATGGGCGTTCTCGTGGTTCGTCGGCCTGTTCCGGCGCGCGATCTTCGCGATCCCGGTCCGGGATATCAACACCCCTTGCCGGCTGCACCGTCGAGAGAAGCTCGAAGCGATCCGATTCCAGTCGGCATCCTCGTGCATCAACCTGGAACTGCTGGCCAAGGCCACCTTCCTGGGGCATCTGATCGACGAGGTGGACGTGCCGGCGCTCGGCCACTGGGCGCGCAACAAGGGGTGGTGGGGTGACCTGAACCAGCTCTTCCGGCGCCCCTTGTTTCGATCTCCGCTCGATTCGGCGGTGGCCCCGGAATCGGGATCAGGTCCAGCGGAACAGGCGCAATGCGAGGTAGAAGGTGACGACGGTCCAGGCCCCCAGGATGAGCAAGGGGATCGCGACATCGAACAGCCCGGCCCCTTCCAGGATGATGGCACGGAGTGCCTGGACGAGCTGAGTCAGGGGGAGGGCCTGGATGAAGGGCTGCGCCGCGGCGGGGAACCGCTCGGCCGAGAAGAAGACGCCGGAGAAGAGCCACATCGGCAGCATGACCAGGTTCATGAGGCCGCTGACGGTCTCGGTCGTGGAAGTGCGGCTGGCAATCAATAGCCCGATCCCCGCGAACGCGAGGGCGCCGAAAACATCCACCAGCAGGATCAACGCCACATTCCCCCGAATCGGCATGTCGAACATCAGCTTGCCGAGCAGCAGCAAGATCGTCAGGTCGGGGATCAGGAAGGTCAGCCGGGCTCCCATGACGGCGAGGAGGAAATCCCGCTTGGGCATGGGGGTGGCGACCAGGCACTTGAGTAGCTTGCCGATTCGATAATTCACGAGCAGGAAGCCGATGCCCCACATGCCCCCCCCCATCGCGTTGATCGCGATCAGGCCGGGGATCAGGAAATCGATGTACCGCGAGCCGGGCTCGGTGACGTAGAGATCCTCGGCGGGGCGAGGATTGGTCCGTCCGGCGGCTTCCTGGAGCACGTCGTCGATCACGCGGCGGGCGATTGTGGCTTCGGGTCGGGTCGGGTCGAACCGATAGGTGACCGGTTGCGATTTCCCGGCATCCGCGAGGACCACCAGCGCGGTCTTGCCGGTCCGGAGCCGTTTCAGCGCCTCAGCCTCCGGCAGCTTGTGGACGAGGATCGGCGGACGATCGCGGCGGACGTTTTTGGTCCCTTCGGACGAGTGCAATCGCGCGTTGTAGGTGTCGATCGACGTCTCGACGGCCGAAGCCCCGTCGCCGTCGATGAGATCGACCGCGACCGGCTCGGGGGGGCGATTCTTGAAGGCGAGCCCCAGGACGATCGCCAGCAGGATCGGGAACCCGTAGACCCAGAAAATCCGCGCGGGCTGTCGGTAGAATTCGCGGAGTCGAGTCAGATAGAGCTGGAAGAGCGGGGATGATCGGCCCATGACGGTTCGGGGTCTCGCCTAAGTCGGAAGATCGGTCGGTTTCTCGTTGAGGACGGCATGTGACGATGAGCGTCGGGCCTCCGCCCTCGCTTATCCTGCACGTCGGGAGCGGCCCCGCCGTCGAGTCCTGGGCGCATCGGCCGTGCTCTCGGAATCCCCATCGCGCAGGTGGCGGCCGGTCAGGGAAACGAAGACGTCTTCGAGGCTCACGTGCCGCGTGGTCAATCGCGCGAGCGGCAGCCCCGATCGATCAAGCTCGGCCAGGAGCGCCGGGATGGCCCGATGCGGCTCGCTGACGGTGAGCGAATAGCCGCCATCCCCTTCCAGCCGAGACTGGAGGACGCTTTCCAGCCCGCTGAACGCATCGGCGGGGGGCATTTCCCCGTCCCCGATCAGGCCGAACTCGACGATGTGGTCCCCCCCGAGCCGGGAAATCAGCTCGGCGGGAGATCCCAGGGCGATGATCTTGCCGTGATCGATGACGGCCACACGGTCGCAGAGACGCTCGGCCTCTTCCATGTAATGGGTCGTGAGGAGGACCGTCCGCCCGCGATCCCGGAGGTCCCGGACGACGTCCCAGAGCTGCCGCCGCGATTGCGGGTCGAGCCCCGTGGTCGGTTCGTCGAGGAAGAGGAGCTCGGGATCGCCGACCAGGGCGATGGCCACGGCCAGCCGCTGCTGCTGCCCGCCGGAAAGCTGCTCGACGAAGGCGTTGAGCTTGCTCTCGAGCGCCACCTTGCCGATGGCCTCCTCGCAGGTCAGACCGCTCCGGTAGAAGCTGCGGAACAGGGTGACGAGTTCGCGGACGGTCTCCTTCTCCGGAAACCGGGTCGCCTGGAGGGTTACTCCGATTCGTTCCCGGATCTCCCGCCCATTGGTCCCCCAGCGCAGGCCGAGCACCTCGACCTCTCCTGAGGTGGGCTCGTTGAGCCCTTCGAGGATCTCGACGGTCGTGGTCTTTCCCGCGCCATTGGGGCCGAGGAGCCCGAAGCATTCGCCGACCCGGATGTCCAGGTCGATCCCGTTCACGGCGAGGACCGGCGCGTCTCGGCCCGGATATTGTTTCGTGAGGTTCCGCACTCGAACGGCCGGCTGGCTCATGACCGCGCGCGCTCCGTCCGATCGAGGGTTGCGCCGCGCGGTTCTCGAACTTGAAACAAACTCCTGCTCCTATCCAATCAGATGATGGTGCCGTTCGGCACGACGGCGAGTTTGGGGATCACCACGATGCCATCCCGGATGACATGGGTCGACATTTCTTCCGAGTCGATGATCCCCCCTTCGTTGACGATCCGGACATCCCGGCCGATCCGCGTATTCTGGTCGACGATGGCCCGCTCGATCACGGAATTCGTGCCGATCCCGATCGGCGGGTGCCCCTCGGCTGCATGGTGGGCCGGCTCGTACCAATCCGCCCCCATGAGGTAGGTGTTCCGGATGGTGACATTCTCGCCGATAATCGCGCGGACGCCAATGACCGAGTTCTCGATCACCGAGCCTCGACCGATCACGCAACCGTCGCTGATCAGGCTATTCTTGATCGTCGCGCCCGAGATTCGCGCACAGGGCAGATAGCGAGGGCGGGTGAAAATCGGCTGGTCTTCCTTCATGAAATCGAACGGAGGATTGTCTTTCGTGAGGTCGATATTAGCCTGGTGGAAGGCGCTGATCGTCCCGAT
>CALKTZ010000349.1 GCA_937997355.1 uncultured Planctomycetales bacterium
ACCCGGTTGACCGCCGCGACGAACACGCCGTTGGCGATCGCATGGGCGCGTTGCATGGTCTCCCAGGCGCTCGCCTGGGCCTCGCCGAACTCCGCCTTCTCGGCCGGATGCCAGCCGATCGCGGTGGGATAGAAGAGGATTTCCGCCCCCTTCAACGCGGTGAGGCGGGCCGCCTCGGGATACCATTGATCCCAGCAGACGAGCGTGCCGACCTTCGCGTGTGCCGTCTCGAACGTCTGGAAGCCGAGGTCGCCGGGGGTGAAATAATACTTCTCGTAATAGAGGGGATCGTCGGGGATGTGCATCTTACGGTAGCGGCCCAGGAAGGCCCCGTCGGCATCCAGGACGACCGCCGTGTTGTGATAGATCCCGGGGGCCCTGCGCTCGAAGAGCGAGCCGACGATCGACATCCCGGTCTCGCGGGCGAGCGTCGAGAGGGCCTCCGTGGTCGGGCCGGGGATCGGCTCGGCCAGGTCGAACCTCGCCGCGTCCTCCGTCTGGCAGAAATACTGGGTGAGGAACAATTCCGGCAGGCAGGCCACCTTGGCCCCGCGATCGGCGGCGTCGCGGAGCATGGTCGAGGCCCGACGCAGATTCTCGTCGGCATCGGTCGAGCACCTCATCTGGATGAGGGCGACCTTGAGGTTTCGATGCGCCGAGGATTTGGCGGGATGCGACGGCTTGGGGTTCGAACTCATGGCGACCGGGTTCCGGACACGAAGAAATCTGGCACCTTCTCGCGTCGACCGAGGCGCGAATGGTGATCCTCCATCCTATCGCGGGAGGGGGCCGGGGTCGAGCGATCCCGCGCCTTCCGACCGGGTTTCCGCCCCGATGCCGGAGGATTCGCGACCATCTCGCGACTCGAAATCCGGGGCCGGGCGCACGAGGGCAATCCCCTGCTCCTCCCGACGTCCCCCGGCTTGATTTGGCCGCGTCCAGCCGTTAATGTTTGACCGAGCGCGAACCGCGTCGCGACCGGGATCGATCACCTGATTTCGACCTCGAAATCTCCTGTTGTGCATCTCTGAAAAAGGATGAGGATCATGGGAGCCGAAGCCCGCCTGGCCGAGTTGAAGTTGGAATTGCCGCCCGCCCCAAAGCCGGTGGCGACTTACGTCACCGCCATGCGAATCGGCGACATGCTCTACGTCTCGGGGCACGGGCCGATCAAGTCCGACGGCAAGATGATCGTCGGCAAGGTCGGGGCCGATGCCGACATCACCGCCGGGATCGCCGCGGCCCGGCAGACCGGACTGGCCATCCTGGCGACCGTCCGGGCGCACCTCGGCTCGCTCGACAAGGTCACCCGCCTGGTAAAGTCGTTCGGCATGGTCAACTGCACGACCGATTTCACCGAGCAGCCCAAGGTCATCAATGGCTACTCCGATCTCATGAAGGAAGTCTTTGGCGAGAGCGGCGTCGGCACCCGCAGCGCCGTCGGCATGGGCTCGCTCCCCGGCGGGATCGCCGTCGAGATCGAGGCCATGTTCCAGGTCAAGGATTGATTCAAGAGATGGGAAGATCGGGCCGGTCGCTCAATGACCGGCCCGGCCCCAATCGACCGATTCCGCCGGGAAGATCGGCCCCTCGACGCAAACCCGTCGAAGGTCGGCGGAGCCGTCGGGCTGCCGGATCGGCGCCACGCAACTGAAGCAGGCGCCGAAGCCGCACGCCATGTGATTTTCGAGCGAAACATCGCACGGGATCTCATTCCGAGCCGCGATTCTTGAGAGCGCGGCCAACATCCCCGGCGGCCCGCAGCCCACGATCCGGCCGGGCTGGTCGCCCCGTTCCAGCCTGCGGGTCAGCAGGTCGGTCACGAATCCGTGGTGCCCTTCCGATCCGTCATCGGTGGCGATTTCGACCTCGATCCCCGCGTTCCGAAAATCCTCGACCCCGGCGAGATAGTCCTTGTTCCGGACCCCGTAGAACAAGGCGGCGGAGGGGGCGAGATTCGTCGATCCCGGAGCCGGCTCCGTGCCGTACGATTCCCGGCCGAGCCACCACCGCCCGAGCGCCAGGAACGGCGTCTGCCCGATCCCCCCTGCGACGAATAGCGGCGAATTCGAGGCATCCGAGGCGAGAGGCTCGAAGCCGTTCCCCAGCGGACCCCAGATGGCGAGGCGGTCTCCGGGTTTTCGCTGGGCGAGGGCCGAGGTCCCCTTGCCGATCACCAGATAGACCACGTCGACGGCTGTCGCGGCCCCGCCCTTCTCACGGACAATGTCGTACAGGGCGAAGGGACGGCCGAGCAGCGGCTCGTTCGAGCCCTCCGGCCCCGGGCGGATCATCAGGAACTGGCCGGGGCGGATCGACCCGGCCAGGGCGGCGTCGGCCAGCCTCAGCCGGTATGTACCGCGCGCCATCGGGACATTCTCGACGACTTCCGCCAGGGAATAGCGGGCGCAGGCAGGGGCGACGGCGTTCATCCGCGATCCTTGCTCCGGGGCTTACGCTTCACGCCGTGGGCCGCGCGCGGCGGGCGTTTCTGCTTGGATTTCTCCGGGCGATCCGGTCCCGAGCCGGGACGCGATTCCTCGGCTTTCTGCCCGCGTCCCTGTCGCGGCCGATCGCGATCCGGCATGAATGAGGGATCGAGGCCGATGATCACGCGGCCCGGTTTCCGATCGCCCGTCGACGGCCTCCCCGGCCGGGAAGGTGGCGGCCCTGCCTGCGCGGGGCCGGAAGGGCGCTGATCGGTAAATGAGCCGGTCGGACGGCCCCCCGGCGGTCGCCCAGGAGAGCGTGCGCCGGATGGTCCCGAGCGGCGTCGATCCCGATCCCAATCCCGATCGTCCTTCGATGGCCGTCGATCCCGGTCCGGGGTTCCGGGGCGAGAATCCGGACGCCGAGGAGGCTGAGCCGGGCGGCTCCCGGTGCCGGGTCGCGCCCCCACGACCGCGCCGGAGCTGAGGATGGTATTCGGCTTGAGGCCGCCGGGGATCGGTCCCAATTTGGCGGGGATGGGCGTGGATTCGCCCGGGGCCGGGGACGCCGGTTTGGCGGTCTCCGTGGCACCTCCTGGGGCTTCCGCGCCCGGTGCCGCCTTGACGCCGGGACCCGGCTTCGGTTTCCCGGCGGCTCCCCTGGACGCGGCGGGCCGTTCCTTGCCCTTCGATCGATGGGGCGAGACGTCGATTCCCGCGGCAACCTTTTGAAGCAGTTCGATCTCTTCCTTCGTGAGAGGACGGGATTCGCCGGACGCCAGACCTCTCAGGAGGATCGGCCCGACGGCGACCCGCGTGAGGTTCATGACCTTGTGGCCCATCTTGGCGAAGATCCGGCGGACTTCGCGGTTCTTCCCTTCGGCCAGGACCAGCTCCAGATTGGTCGCCTCCCCCTGGCGGCCGATGATCTTGACCCGCTTGGCGCGAACCTTGCCGTCGGCGAGCCAGACCCCGTCGGTGACTCGCTGGAGGACTTCCTGCGAGGGGAGCCCCGCCACCAGAACTCGGTAGAATTTCTCGACGCCGAATCGGGGATGGGCCAGGCGATTGGCGAGCTCGCCGTCGTTGGTGAGGAGGATCAGCCCGGTACTATCCTCATCGAGCCGGCCCACGGTATACACGCGTTGTGGGATCTCGGGGAGGATGTCGACGACGCGAGGACGTCCCGAGGGATCGCTATTGGTGGAGACGTATCCCTTGGGCTTGTTGACCGCGTAATAGACGAGCTTCTCGATCTTGACTTTTTGCCCGTCGAATTCGATGACGTCGACATCGGGATCGACTCGGGTCCCCAGTTCGCGGACGACCTTCCCATTGACGGTGATCCGTCCCTGAAGGATGAGGTCCTCGCAGGCGCGCCGGGAGTCGACCCCGGCATGCGCGAGGATTTTTTGGAGACGATCGGAATCCGGGTTGGCCTCGCGGTCGCGCGGCGGTTTCGGCCGCGACGTCTTGAATCCCTTCTTGAAGATCCCCGAGGGGCCGGATGTCTTGCGCGGCGGTCCCCCCGCCTTCCTCGCGAACGAGGCCGGCTTTGGCCTGCCGGTCCCGAGACCTTTCGGCCGACCCGGACGCGAAGGTGAGCCGGCCGGGCGGCGAGGTCCCCCCGATTGGGGACGGAACGGTTTCTGGCGAGCCATGACGGGACGAGCCCCCTGAGCAGAGCAAAGGCGAACCGACGGGGGCCGTGCCGCCGGGGAAGCGTTTTCGAGCGAGCCTCGGCCTGGATGCTCGGGCTCGAAATCCGGGATGGACGCGGCCTCACGTCCTCGACGATCTCCATCTTAACGGGGCGACAAAAAACCGGCCAGTGCCGGGAAAACATTCAAGTTCCGCCCGCGACCGGCCGGCGGCTGATTTCCCTCACGTCCCCGAGATTCTTCGCCGATCACTAGGGGAGTGAGTGTAGCGATGATGCGGAATTGGCCGAATGGGTCGGTGAATCTCGCCCGATGGATCGTGGGGTTTGCGCATGGATCGAAGATGCGATTTCCGCGCGATCGTCGCGATCATCCTCTGCGGGGTGAGTGGCCGGGTTTACGCCCAGGCCCCCACGGTGGATGTCGAGATTCGCCAACCTCCGGGGTCCGGAAGCTCGCTCCTCGGGTCGTCTCCCGGGTCGGGAGGGGGACGGATCGTCAATCCGCCCGGGGCGAGCACGTTGCTGGGGGGACGCCCCGGAACCTCGGCGCCCCACGGGGTTCCCGCCTCGATCACCAATCCCGGCTCGATGGCCCATCCGGCCGAGATGCAGCGCGCGATCACCGCCCCTCCGTCTGAGCCCATCGCCCCGGCATCTGCCGGGCTCTATGGAACGCTCGCCATCCCTTCCGGACCCGAGGACGACGGCCCCCCGGACGGGCTGACCCTCGACATGGCCATCGACGTCACCCTGAACCGCAGCCTCGACCTCCGCGCCAAGGCGTTCGAGCTTCCCCAGGCCAGGGCCGACATCCTCCAGGCCAGCCTGCGGTCCAATCCCGCGCTCTATGCCGACGGCCAACTCCTCCAGTACAACGGCAGCCGATTCAGCCGGGCAGTTCCCGGCGGCCCCAGCCAATACGATCTCAACGTCACCTGGCCGGTCGATGTCTCCCAGAAGCGCAAGGCCAGGACCATGGTCGCGGTTCGGGCCGAGAAGGTCCTCGAGGCGCAGTACCAGGAGGCGGTCCGCCAGAAGATCGACGACGTCTATGAAGCCTTCGTCAACGCCCTCACCGCGAGGCAAACCGTCCGGTTCGCGCAGGAGAGCGTGAAGGGGCTCACCAGCCTGCTGAGCAGGAACGAGGACCTTTACAAGAAGGGCGCCGTCTCGCTCCCCGAATTGAGACGGGTCCGAATTCAACTTAACACGGCCAGGCTCGGACTCGTCGCCGCCAGGTCGGCCTTTCGAACCGCGAAGATCGAGCTCGGGTCGGTGCTGAATCTTTCCCCCGCCGAGATCGATGCGATCGAGCTTCGAGGGACGATCCGCGATACCGGACCCGAGCCGCCGCCGATCGGAGAGTTGCGCAAAATCGCCCTGGAATCTCGGCCTGATATCATCTCCTACCGGCTCGGTTTGAAGCGTGCCGAGGCGGACGTGAAGCTCGCCAAGGCTACGCGGCTGAATGACGTCTATGTCCTGTTTCAGCCCTACACCTACCAGGACAATACCCCCTTCGGCCTCAAGGGACAGATCTCCTGGGCGTTGGGCGTGACCGCTCCCCTGCCCATTTTCAACCGCAATCAGGGGGGGATCGAGCGGGCCAAGCTGAACGTGACCCAGACCGAGGTCGAGCTGGCCGACGTCGAGCGGCAGGCCCTGATCGATGTCGAGCGAGCGAGAGAAGACTATCAGGCCACCCGCCGCGAGGTCGAGGAACTTCGAACCGACGTGCTCCCCGACGCGACACGCATCCGAGAGCAGGCTTACGAGCTCTATCAGACCGGCGTCGAGAGCGCCCTCGACTACATCAACGCGCAGCGCGAGTTCAACCAGGTCGCCAAGCAATATCTCGACACGGCGAGCCGCCATCGCCGGGCCATGCTTTCCCTCAACACGGCGGTCGGCCAGAGGATCTTGCCGTGAGCCGATGGCAAGAAGAAGGATGGGCGAAGTCGCCGGCAAGGCGTCGGCGACCGGCCGAGCGACCGCGAGATCCGGCTTCCGCTTCGAGTTGCAGGAGAGGACGATGAGACATCGACCACGATCCGGGCGCAGCCTTCAGCTTCGGCCTTGCCTGGAGCCGGCGGAATCGCGCCTGCTCCTCTCGATCTACACGAACCTGATGTTCGGCAACCGCCGCGCGATGCTGTCGTCCCTCGCGGCGAACCAGAAACAAGCCTACGCGTCGCAGACCGTGGCGACGGCGAGCCGGCAATCGACGTCCTCGATCGCGGTCCCCGAGAATCAAGGTCCCCAGGGCTTGAACCTGGCCATCACGCCGATCGGGAATGCGACCCCCGCCGAGCTGAAGCGCCAGCGATTCTCGGCCAAATTCGTCGGCATCTACTCGGTGCAGAAAGGACGCTTCGATTCCGAGGCGTCCCAGGTTCTGGTCCAGGCGGCGGGAACGGCGACATCCATGCTCCACTCCGATATCCAGATGCGCGTGATCGTCGCGAACGATCCGTCGATCCCCAACAGCGGCATCGCCACGATCTACGACCGAAACCTGAACACCAACACCGCGCTCGGATTCGACCTCTCGACGACCTCTCGGAGTTTCGACAAGGGGGGGCGCCCTAATCGGTTCGACATCGTAACCATCGACCCCAACATCAGCTCCGGCGTCTATACCCAGGGGGATTCCCAGGGGGTGATCACCCTGCGCTATATCCCCGACGGGACGAGGAGCAAGGGGATCGTCAGCCAGGGGAAGGTTTACGTCACGATCCACGCTCAAATCTATTCGCCGAATACGTCCTCGATCCTGCGGAACGCAAGCATGAATCCTTGAACATGCTGACGCCCGATTGGAGCCGCTTATGTGCCTTGCAAGGCATTTTGCACGGCCTGTGGCGCGCGGTCGATCACCAGAAGATATGCTCTGGTCGGCCCTTCCGGCAGGCGCGAACCCTGCTCCCAATGACGTAACGTATTGATGGAGAAGCCGAAACGGCCGGCGAACTCCTCTTGCGTCATATTCAGCTTGGCTCGGATTGCTTTGACATCAATCTTTTCGGGTACGTGGATCCGATAAGTTTTCTTGTCGGCCGTTCCATCGGCATAGGAAACCGCCTGCTCAAGCCCTCTACGAATGCTATCGGCCACTGTGCTCATCGTTTTTTCCTTGCGAAAGACTCCACCAGCAATGCGGTCAACCGACGGAAGTGATTGCGGTCTTGCTGGCTCAAATTGGCCCGCTCGTTTTTGGCATACATGGTAAGCGCGAAGAGAGGCATTCCGGGATTGTGGTAAAAATAGATCACCCTCGCCCCTCCGCGTTTACCTCGACCTCCCAGGTTCCATCGCAGTTTGCGGACTCCGCCGGTTCCTTGAATCAAATCGCCCGCATTAGGATTGTAGGCAAGATAATCAACGAGCGATGTACACTCCGCATCGGTCATGAGCTTGCGGGTCGTCGATAGGAATTCCGGCGTCTCAATCACGCTGATGGGAATCGTTCGAGCCATGCGGTGAGACTACTTCAAATGAGCCCCTGGGCACAATCCGAAAACTAATCCAACGGATTACTGGTTGCTCAACGCGTTGATAGCTTTGTAAACGCAAAGCGGGAGGATTGGCCCGGCTCTGTTTGTGATGTCGGTCCATTCCTCCCCTAGCGTGATGCGGTTGAATATGCCGACGATCCATCCTCGCTCACCGGACGCTCCAGGGTCAACGCATCTAAATTGCAGTAAAACCCCGTAGTGCCCGCATCAAGTAG
>CALKTZ010000350.1 GCA_937997355.1 uncultured Planctomycetales bacterium
CGGTCGACGAGCCCATGGCGAACTCGTCCATGTTGGTCTTGCCGAACAGGACGGCGTCGGCCGCCTTGAGCCGTTCGATCACCGTGGCGTCGTACGGGGGCCTGAAGCTCTTGAGCATCCGACTGCCGCAGGTCGTCGGCTCGCCGTCGACGCACAGGACATCCTTGATGGCCACCGGCACCCCCGCCAGCGGACCCAGCTTCGCCCCAGACCGGCGCCTGGCGTCGACCGCCTTCGCCTGGTCGAGCACCCGGTCCCCGTCCAGGTGGACGAAGACGTTCAGCCGCTTGTTCGCCTCGGCACGCTCCAGCAGCGAACGGGCGATTTCCTCGGACGTCAGAGCCCCCGCGTTCATCTTGGCGAGCAGCGCGGCGGCGGTGTCAATGCTCATCGATCGGCGTCCTCAACCACATCCGACAAGGTTCCAACGATTGTCTTAATTCATCCGAGCGAACTTGTCCGAACGCCTCATTCCAGGACCGCGGGGACGAGGAAACTGTCCTGGTTCCGCTTGGGGGCGTTGCTCAGCGCGGCCTCGCGCGAGAGGGCTTCCCCTTCCTTGTCCTCGCGGAAGACGTTGCGAATCTCGATCCCGTGCGCGAGCGGCTCGACGTCGGTCGTGTCAATCTGCTGGAGTTGGGCAACGTAGTCGACGATCGCGTTCAGCTGGCCCGTGAAGGTCTCCAGTTCGTCGGGACTGACGCGTAAACGGGCAAGCAGGGCAACTTTGGCGACATCTTCGGGAGTCAGGGACATGGCAAGCTCGTTTTGTGCCGATCCGGTCCGGGAAGGACTTCGGGGGTTCTCGTCTATGTGCTGCCAGTCTGCCAGATTCCCCCCCGGGGTTCAAGGTTCGGGGACAGGCCGGGCGATCCGAAGGCAGGGAAGAAGGGGGCCGAAATTCTCCTCGGTTTGACGCCGGCCCCCGCCCCTCCCTATGATCTTCGTCCAAGCGTACGATCAACACCCCGCGGAGCGAAATCGATGCAAGGACCAGTCGCGATCATCTTGGCCGCCGGCCATGGTAAGCGGATGAAATCCGATAAGGCCAAGGTCCTCCACGAAGTCTGCGGCCGGCCGATGATCCGCTACGTCGTCGACGCCGCCCGGGGGGCCGGTGCCCGCTCCATCATCGTCGTCGTGGGCTATGCGGCCGACCAGGTCCTCGATGCCCTTCGGGGAGAGCCCGACGTCCATTTCGCCACCCAAACCGAGCAGCTCGGTACCGGGCATGCCGTCAAGGTCTGCCATCCTCTCCTGGCCGACTACACGGGGCCGGTCCTGATCCTGGTCGGCGACGAGCCATTGCTCCGGCCCGAGCCGCTCGCCGACCTGCTCAAGCGGCAGAAGACCGACCAGGCCGCCTGCCTCCTCGGGACGGCCGTCGTCGACGACCCCGCCGGCTTCGGCCGCATCCTCCGCGATTCCGCCGGCCGGTTCCTCCGAATCGTCGAGGAACGGGATTGCACCCCCGAGGAACGCGCGATCCGCGAGGTGAATCCGAGCTGCTATGTCTTCGAACTGCCAACACTCTGGGAAGCGCTGGACAAGGTCGGCACCGGCAACGCCCAGGGGGAATATTATCTGACGGACGCCCCCGCGCTGCTTCACGAGATGGGCCGCAAGGTCGTCGCCCTCGACGTCCTCGCGGCCGACGACATCCTCGGCGTCAATACTCGGCAGCATCTCGCCCAGGCCGGCGCGATCATGCAGGCGAGGATCCAGAACCACTGGATGACCGAAGGGGTCACGATCGTCGACCCCAGAAACACCTATATCGACGGCCAGGCCAGGATCGGCCTGGACACCGTCATCTATCCGTTCTCCGTCCTCTCAGGGGCCGTCACGATCGGGAACAGATGCCAGATCGGCCCGCTCGCCCACCTGAGGGACGGCACCGTCCTGGACGATGGCGTGACCGTCGGCGCGTTCGTCGAGATCAAGAATTCCCACCTGGAAACCGGGGCCATCGTCCGTCATCTCGCCTACCTGGGAGATGCCGACATCGGCCGGGACGTCAACATCGGCGCCACGGCGGTCACCGCCAATTTCGACGGGACCAGCAAGCACCCAATCATGATCGGTGACAATGCCAAGATCGGCGCGGGTGCAATCCTGATCGCCCCGGTGAACGTGGGCAAGCAGGCCGAGGTAGGAGCCAACGCGGTCGTCCCGCGCAACCGGGATGTCGCGGATGGGGATACCGTCGTCGGAGTTCCCGCCCGGCCGCTGAAGCGCTGAACCGAGATCGGGAACATCGGGGCAAGCGTACGTGATGAGCGGGATGCAACACCGTTGGGCCGGAGCGAAAACGGGACTGGCTCGAAGCGGAGCGCCGTGCCT
>CALKTZ010000351.1 GCA_937997355.1 uncultured Planctomycetales bacterium
AGGACAGGCACGGCGCTCCGCTTCGAGCCAGTCCCTTTTTTTCGCTCCGGCTCAACGAGATTGCCCCGTTCCGAGCCAGTCCCCATTTCCGCTCCGGCTCGGTCAATCGAACCGCTCTAACTCCGCCAGGATTCTCCGGGCGACGGTGGCCACCTCATCGTCCCGGAGGGTCCAGGCCGCGATCCGCAGCGATTGAGGCCCTTCCACGAGAAGGGCGATCGGCGGATCGCCCTCGCGCAGCCGCCTTGATATGGTTTCGGCATCGGACCGGCATCTCGTTTCATCCCACGTGACCATCACCTGGGGGGCATGGTTGGCGATGGCGGGGACGTCGATCGTCGCCCGGATTGCCGGATGCTTCGACAACCGCTCGACAAGCTCCTCGGCCCTTGCCTGCCAGGCGCGCCATTCGGCCTCGTGGTCGAGCGTCAGGTATCGCTCGACGGCCGCCAGGAGCCCGGCGAGTTCCTCCTTGCCCACTTTCATGCCCCGGCCGATCCCGTCTTGCGGGCTGATGGCCGCCTCGGCGAGTGCGATGAGGTCGACCCGGCCGAGCAGGAGCCCCGTCGATTGCGGGCCTCGGAGCCCCTTGCCGCCGGAGAATGCGACGAGATCGAAGCCTTCCTGGACATACTCCCAGAGCCGGGAGACGGGCGGGACATCGGCGGCGGCATCGAGGAACGTCGGGATTCCGCGCGTCTGGCCCACCTCGATCCACTCGGCCCGGCCGATTTTGCCGAGGGGTTCGGCGAAGTTGAGGAAGAAGAGCATGGCGGTCGTTTCGCGAATCGCCCGATCCAGCTCGTCGCGGGTTTCTACCCAGATGAGCTTCGCGCCGGTCAGCTCGATTTGAGGCTCGTAGCCGGTTCGGTGGGCCGTCTGGAGGATGACCTCGTTCCTGATCGCTGAGGCGTTGGGGAGCCGGGCGAGGTCGCCAAGGTTTTCGCCGATGACTATGCAGGCGGCGGTGGCCACCGTGATCGCCGAGGCCGCCCCCGAAGTGACCATCGCGGCCGGGACCCCAAGCAGATCGGCGATTCGCGCGCCGATCTTCTCGCGAAGATCGGGGATCGACACGAAGGCGTCGGCCGCCTCGGTCATGGCGCGGAGGACTTCCGGAGGCATGAGCGAGCCGCCGAGCACGGTATAAGTCCCCATGCCATTGATCACCCGGCGCACGCCGAGGCGTTCGTAAATCGTTTCGTCGCTCATGCGTGCCTCCGCATGCGATCCCTCGTTGAACCGGGGACGGCCCGGCCGTATCCTGGTGGACTCTCCCGCGTCCTCCGGAAAATGTCGGAGCGGGGTATCCTTCCTGCCGGAGCTTTGCATGATGATGGCGTTGCGAGCGTACGTGAGCAAGGACAAGGTTTTCCTCTCGTGCCGCATCGGAATTGTGTTCCGCCGATTTTCTCTTCCACTCACGATGGCCATCGCTGCGGGTTTCGGGGGAATTGCCGTTCAGGCCGCTGACACGACTCCCGCCCCGTCATCGCTGCCGACCGCTCCCGCCGAGGCCGCCGGGAAGCTCGCGCTGCCTCCGGGCTTCCTCGCGACCCTCTTCGCCTCCGAGCCCGACATTGTCCAGCCGATCGCCTTCACCATCGATCCCCGAGGCCGGCTCTGGGTGGTCGAATGCTATTCCTATCCGCTCTGGTTGGGAGGGCCGAACGGGAAGGACCGGATCTTGATCTTCGAGGATACCGATGGCGACGGCAAACACGATCGCCGCACCGTCTTCTACGAAGGGGGGACCAACTTCACCGGCATCGAGCTGGGCTTCGGCGGGGTCTGGGTCTGTTCGACGCCGAACCTGATCTTCATCCCCGATGCCGACGCCGATGACAGGCCCGATGGCCCGCCGCAGGTACGTCTCGACGGCTGGAGCACCGAGGCGCGGCACAACCTCTTCAACGGCCTC
>CALKTZ010000352.1 GCA_937997355.1 uncultured Planctomycetales bacterium
CTCGATCGGATTCTGCACCTCGTATTCAGCTTGCTCAACCACCCGCGAGTTCGTGATCAACAACTCGCGGCCAATTTCGAACTGCCGCTTGCTGAGGAGGAGTTGACGCATATCCTGACGGATCTGCTGAACGATCGTATCACGCGTCAGCATGTAGGCCCGGCGATCCCGCTGGTAGGTGATCTGCGAGCGTCGATAGGCATTTCGTTCGGCCCGCCGATTGATCGGGGCGTCGAATTCGAAGCCGAAGCGTTGCGTGCTGTTCGAGGAGTCCAATCGGAAAAGCGTCTTGTGATCGGGGGCCGCATTCATATCCCCCTTGTAGACGAAATTCAGGAATCCCTGGAGCGCGTTGGCGGCGACCTCGACGTTCCTCCAGCTATCGGTGACCACCGCTTCCGCGTTCATCAGGTCGAGGCGATTCCCCAGGGCAACCTGGATCGCCTGGTTGACGGTCAAGTCAACCGGAGTGAGCGGAATCTGGTAGACCCGAATCTGGGTTTGCGCCACATAGATCTCGGAGCAGCGGGCGCGGAATTCCTTGCGGATCAGATCATCGACCGACTTCATGACGTCGCTCAGGTTGCTCGACGGCTTCGTATCCAATTCAACGAGGAGCGTCGAGATCGTGTCCCGGTTTTTGACGATCAAGCCGGCCGTGTCGTCGAGCGTCGATCGAATTTGATTGGAGAGGGTCTTCTGACGATCGTACATCTCCTTCTGGTTGGCGGCGTCCGGGCCTTTGAAGCCTTTTTTCTCGATCTGGGCGAGCCGATCCGTCCAGGAATTCAGCTCGTCATACGCCTGGCGATAGATCCGCTCCAGCTCCGGATACGACGCCCTAAGCCTGGTCAACAGGTCGGCCAGTTTCTCCCTGGACAATGTTTCGGAAGAGGCCAACGCCTGGAAAATCGGACGCGAGAAGTTTTCGGCCCGCTTACGCAACACATCCAGGCGGCCGTTGTAAAGCTCGAATTGATCCAGCGGGCTATCGTCCAGCCGCACCTGGATTTCCGGCGGCAATCCGAGTTTGACTTTCAAAGCGTCAAGGCTTTGCTGAATGGTGGCTTGCGCCTGGAGCAGGCCGATCTGAGCCCCTTGATACTGCACGAGGAGCTGGTCGAGCTCGAGGGGGGTCTTGATTCCCGCCGTGACCTCCGCCTGATAGAGTCCGACGGACTCCTTGAATGAGTTGAGGTTGCTCTCCTGATTCCGAATGAACTGGAGCTGCTGGACCAGGCCGAGATAGCCGGTGTTCGCCACGAGGCCGACGTAAAATTGACGGCGGTACTGCGCGAATTCGCGGACGGCGTAGAGCATCTGCCGCTCTTGGAGCGAAAGCTGCTGCGTGACGATCCGCGCCCATGCCCCCCGCAGCAACGGCTGCGTGAAACTCACCGCCAGATTCGGCGAGACCAGCTCGACCTGCTTCCCACCCGAATACTGGAAGACGATGCTATTGGCCATGTCGACGAGGAGCTGCGCCCCCGTCATGAATTCCAGGTTGAAACCATTGCTTGAGGCAAGCTGAAGCTGATCGTTCTGCGTTTCGCTGCCGTAGCCGAAGACCTGGTAGAACAGCGTGCTATTGCTGAACCCCTGGACCATGAACTGGAAGCGGGCCAACGTGAGATTCAGCGCGGTCAGGTAGAGGTCTTCGAATTGAAACTGGTAGTCGCGGCTGTTCATGATCCCGAGGCGCATGATCGAATCGCGCCCGAGCAAAACCTTGCCGTCGGACTCGACCGGGATGTTCTTCTGCCAGCTCAGGTCCTCGATCGGCGCCGTCCCTCGCTTCCTCCAGCCGTGATATTCGAACGGGAAGCGGGACGAAACCTGGAATTTCCGCGCGACCTCCTCGTCGGGCGGGATCGGCTCCTTGTCGGGATCGAAGCGGACCGCCATGCGCGTCCGAGGATCGGCCTCGACCGCGCGCGAGGGGAGCCGCCATCGCCAATCGACGAGCCGCTCCCGGACGATGCCGTAAACATCGTCGTCGGCGTAATTCCGATAGTAGGAGCGGGTACATCCCGGCGCAATCATCATGAGCAGTCCGACGCCAAGAACGAGTCGGAATCCGACATAACGAAGAGACCAAACGGGACCTGCGCCCCTGATCTGCAACGGCTGAAACTGCGGCATCCCTGCCCAACCCTCGCCAAGGACCGGAAACGAAACGGTCGAAGCAATCTCGACCGCGCGACGGGTTTTTCAATTCGCTGAAGATCTTGGGTGATTTCTAGATTCTACGGAAAACTGACAATTGTACAAGGCCAGGTTTAACAAAGGTTTTCTCTTCGACCCCGAGTTGTAACTCAAGGACTTTTCAGGGCAAGTCCATTCTCGGAAAATGTGTCAACCTGATAAATTTGAGGCGATTCGGTCGGCGGGGTGGAGCAAGGCGAAAGGCGTATGCGAGGCGAGTGAGTCAACGCGGGCCTTGCAGATTGCCGGCGCGAGATGCGTAATTTCCGCCGTTTTCCCGAGCGATCCGCCGAAGCTGATCTCCTCCAAGGCCCCCCGCGAGATCGATGCAATGGATCGGGATCTTGCCGCGATTCCGCTTC
>CALKTZ010000353.1 GCA_937997355.1 uncultured Planctomycetales bacterium
CAAATGCTGCCGGTACTTTTCCTTGCCGATCGACGAACCGACGACCTGGGATGATTTCGACTCGATCCGTTGGTATCTCGCGCATGGCCAGACGATGGTCTACGTCGACAAGGAGGTCTGGTATCTGCTGGTGATGACCCGCTGCAAATACTTGACGAGTGACGACCGTTGCAAGGTCTACCTGAACCGTCCCAAGATTTGCCGCGAATACACGACCGATGATTGCGAGTACGATAACGACTGGATTTTCGAGAAGGTTTTTGAGACGGCCGAGCAAATCTGGGAATATGCGGAGGCGATCCTCCCCCCGAGGAAAACTCGGGCCTCGAAGATTTCGTCTGCCCTGCCGATTCTGGAACCCTGAACGTTCGACCGTGCCGATGCCGGTTGTGCCGACGAGTTGAGGATTCTTTCGCGATGGCCGATCGATCGAATCATTACGAGGCCGCATTCGAAGCGTATGTTCGCTCGCTACGCATTCCTTGTGTGGCGATCGATGAGGCCAAGCGAGCTCTGTTCGGCAACGGCGCGGTCAAGAATCCGGATTTCCTGCTCTATCCCCGGTTCGGCACGAATCTGGTTGTCGAGGTCAAAGGGAAGCGTGGGAAGGATTCGCGAGGTCGCCGGGCCTGGGAAAACTGGGTGACGACCGATGATCTCGATGGGCTGGCTCAATGGCAGGAATGCTTCGGCCCCGGATTTCGTTCGATCCTGGCCTTCGTTTATGCCGAGCCGATCGGCCTATTTCCGTTGCCCCTGGACGATGGCGGGTTTGAATTCCGCGGGCTCGTCTATCGCTTCTGGGGAGTCGGTCTGGACGATTACGTCAATCATTTGCGATCGAGAGGGCCGGCATGGAAGGCCGTCGCCATGGCCCGCCGCGCGTTCCGCCGTCGTGTGCGGCCACTCCGGGAATGGCTTCCCATGACTTACAATGCACCCCGCCGCCCTCAGCCTGTTCAGGAGCGTGAACGATGAAGATCCGTCGCCGTTGGCTTCGTTCCCTTTCCGTCCCCTTGATCGTCGGCTGCCTCATCGCCAGCCCGGTTACGTCGAGTAGCGTTCGGGCCCAGGCCCCCGGAGAGGCCGCTCAAGGGGAAGACGATGAGTCGAAGGGGCGTCCGCTCGACGGTTATCTCCTGATGGTGATGCTTGCGACGATGGCATTGTTCGTCGTCGGCAAGACCGCCCGGCGTTGATTCGATCGGGGACGAACCCGGGGTGAGGATGACCAATGGGCATCGACTGGGGGCGGCTGCGCATCGAGGAGTTCCCGGTCGCGGAATCCTGGGCCTATTTCGACCATGCGGCGGTCTCGCCGATCCCCCGCCGCTCGGCCGATCAACTTCGCGCCTGGGCCGGCGAACAGGAATCGAACGGTTGCGTAAACTGGCCGATGTTGGGTCAAAAAATCGAGGCGGCCCGCGCCGATCTCGCTCGATTGATCGACGCAGACGTCGACGAGATCGCATTCATCCCCAACACGACCCACGGCATCGGCGTGATCGCGGAAGGCTTTCCCTGGCAGCCTGGGGATAACGTCGTGACGGCCGACGACGAGTTTCCTTCCAACCTCTATCCCTGGATGAATCTTGAGGGCCGAGGGGTATCGGTCCGGCTCGTCCCTAGCCGCGATGGGCGGATTGAACGCCGGGAAATCGAAGCCGCGATCGATTCCAGGACCCGGGTCCTGACCATCAGCCATGTCGAGTTCGCGACGGGCTTTCGAAATGATCTCGACGCACTTTCCGAATTCTGCCGCAATCGCGGCGTTTCACTGTTCGTCGACGCAATCCAAGGATTGGGGCCGCACCTCCTGGACGTTCGCCGGACGCCGATCGATTTCCTGGCCGCCGATGGGCATAAGTGGTTGCTGGGGCCGGAAGGGGCCGGTTTCCTGTACGTTCGGCGCGACTGGATCGAGCGGTTGCATCCGATCGGGATCGGTTGGCATAGTGTGGTGGGCTCGTTCAATTCCTCCGGGCTGGATTATCGGCTGAAGCCCTCGGCGTCTCGCTGGGAGGGAGGGACGTTCAATATGCCGGGGCTGCTCGCCTTCGGCGCGAGCGTCGGGCTTTTTCTCGAGCTCGGCCCTGAAGAGGTCTCCCGGCGAATCCTCGAGCGAGCCGATCGTGTCCGCGAGATCGCTCGGGCCACCGGCTGGACGATCCACGGCCCGAACCGCCCCGAGGAAGAGTCGGCCATCGTCGCGCTCGAACGCCCCGGAGTGGACTGCGTGAAAGCGGCTCGTTTGCTCCGCGAGCAGAAAGTCATCGTGGCGAGTCGTCGCGGACGTTGGCGGGTCAGCCCTCACATTTACAATGATGATACGGATCTCGATCGGCTTGAGCGTGGGCTCGCATCGGCCCTTTGACCGTAATTTCTGAGTGTGTCCCCGGGGCACGCGGAGAGACGCCGATGAGTGAAAAGAATTCCCCCGGAACCAATCCGTATCGCACGGCGGTCTTCACGGGCACGTTCGATCCCCTGACACTCGGGCACCTCGACGTGATCCGTCGAGGGCATACGCTGTTCGATCATTTGATCGTCGGGATCGGCCTCAATCCGAATAAGTCGTCGCTGTTCAACATCGAAGAGCGGGTTGAGATGGCCCGCCGGATCGTGCGACCGTTCCCGAATGTCTCGGTCGAGGCGTTCGGGGATTTGGCCGTTCAATTCGTGAAGCGAAGCGGCGCCAGGGTGATTTTGCGTGGACTCCGCACCCTGTCGGACATGGAATATGAATTCGGGATGACCCTCACCAACCACCGCCTCGATCCCTCTATCGAGACGGTTTTCCTCATGGCGGACGGCGAATATTCCCACGTGTCGAGCACCCTGATCAAGCAGGTCGCCCG
>CALKTZ010000354.1 GCA_937997355.1 uncultured Planctomycetales bacterium
GCACGGCCGGCTCACGGACTCAAAAGCCGGGCGAGCCGCAGCGGCCGGCGGCCAACGCCGTCCCGCAACTGATGCTCACGCAAATTCAGTTCGCGAAGGAAATGCGCGGGCAGTTCGGCACCACCAACAAGCCGGGGGTCCAGGAGACCCGGATCGCCGAATTCTTCGGCGATATCGAAGTGATTCGCGCGCCCGCCGCCGACGAGTTCACGCTCGTCGATCGGAAGGACTGGAACTATCGCATCCCGCGCGACGTGTATTTCCTCACCTCGCAGATCCTGCGAGTGATCACGGAACCGCCGGCCGCGGGCTCCCCCGCCAATGCCCCCGCCAGGAACTGGATGAAGGCCTGGGAAGACGCCTATCTCTCAACGAACGACAAGACCCTCCGCGCCGACGTCATCACCTACAACTCGACCAACGACCTGTTCTACGCCTACGGGGAAGACGGGCATGAAGTCATCATCACCCAGCAGGCGGGCGTGGGACAAACCGGCGCCCCAACCCGGCAGCAGGCGGTCCGCTATCATCCCAAGTCGGGCAAGGCCGAGACGGTCAATCCGACGCACATCAGCTTCATCGATGAACGGACGGGGACTCGACCGAAGTACCTGACCCCGCCCGACCCGAACTGGAAGCCCGGCAAGAGAGTCAGGCCGCCGATCAAGTTCCGTGTCCCGCCGATGGAGCGGAAAGGCTTCACCGGCAGGTGAGCCACGGTGCTCCACCGGATCGAGAATTCAAAGCAAAAAGGCCGCCCCCGGGCTCGTTGGAACCCCGGGGACGGCCTTCGTTTTTCAACCATCAAGCTCGACGAGGCGTCAGGCTCAATAGACTTCGCCCGGACGATGCTTCGACCCGCCGATTTCGACCGTGCCGTTGAAGCCGGGGTCGGCGGCATAGGGGGCATATCGGGCGTGCCAGCCTTCGGAGGCCCGAACCGAGTGGAGGTCTTCCTGAGTCAGCCCATAGCGGGAGAACCAGGGCGATCCCTTCTCGCGAACGACCTTGTCCGCGTCGGCGACGCGCTTGAGGCCGGTCGTGGCGGCGAACTTGCTGCGGGCTTCGCCTTCTTCCTGGAGGAAGTATTCCTTCCAGAAGGCCCGGCCGCCGAGGATGCCCGAGGCACCCGCGGCCATCGCCATCTCGATCTGCTTGTAGTAATCGGCGTAGTCGACGCCGGCCGAGAGGAGGACCCAGGGGCGCTCGCTGGCCGCATCGAGGGCGAGCAGGTTGTCGTGGAGTTGGGCGTCGGTCTCGTGCCCCAGCGTGCCGGGGAACTCGGCCTTGTAGATGTCGCAGAACCGACTGAACTGGCGGGCCGACTCGATCACCGTCTCGGCCTTGCGGTTCAGGAAGCTCGCATCGGTCTTCTTCTCCTTGCCGATCGTGAAGGCGACCGTCTCCAGCAAGAAGAGGATGTCGTGCTTGCGGCACTCGTTGTAGATGTGCTCGATCAGTTGGAACTGATGCTCGCCCGAGATCGGCTCGGTCGGCTCGAACGGTGCCAGGAGCTTGACGGCGTCGGCCCCCATGAGCTTGATCTTCTCGACGCTCCAGCCCGGCTCGACCTCGCCCATCGGCGCGCCGACCTTGTTCTTCGGGCCGCCCGACTTCTCGACACGAACCAGGAGCCCCTTCGAGGGGGGGATGGCCCCCGAGGCGATCGCCGACCATGCGCCGTAGTAGCCATCGATCAGGACGCCGGACGCCGCGGGTGCCATGTTCCGCATCATGTCGATCTTGGCTTCAACCACTTCCTCGTACGTCGGCTCGCGATCCTGGCCCTTGCCCTTGAGGGCCTTGGTCGCCATGTCGATCATCGAGCTGTTCTGATCCAGGGCGAGCATGGTCAGGGTGCCATTGGGATTGCTAATCCGTTGCAAACCCCGCAGCTTGCCGGGCGTCAAACCCTTGCCCAACAGAACCGTGGCGCTCAAGTGCCGCGAGGCTTCCGCGGTAGCCATCTTCACGTCTCTCCTTCTGATTCACTCAGATTTCTTTGTAATCAAACGCGCTTGCAAGATGTCTCCCATCGAGACAATTCGGAACAGCCCAAGTCGCGATGAACATGAGAAAAAGCTTTACACGAGACGCGTGGCCCTTACCCTCCGCCATCCCGTAGGCAGGCGATTATAGCGATTGGAGACTCCGCTTGCAAAGCGAGCAAGCCGCCTCGGACGCTCGGGGGGAAGGCGATCGATCGACGATCAGGGGTCGGGAAATCGGCCCGAGCGAATTGTTGGAGAGCAACGCCGCTCATTGCCGATCTCATCTGTGTTCGGAAGGGAATCCGAACTCGGTCAAGGATGACCGAAGTGCTGGGCCTCGGCGAGAGATCGCGTCCAGGGATGGAAACGCGACTCGCGGGCCCGGGGCCAAGGAAGGCCCTTTTTCTCTCCCCCAGTGCTCGCCAGGGTCTTCTCCGCGCGTGCAATCATCCGTCTGGTCAACGGGCACCCACCCCGATCAGCAGCCTTGAACCGTCTTCCAGCTTGTGCTCGCAGAAGAAGAGCTGATTCAGCGGCGTGGTCACCTCCGAGACGGAAAGCTTGGCCTTCTCCTTGATCAGTTCGCAACGAAGCTTGGCTTTTCCGTCGGACTCGGCCGAGTCGAGCAGGGTCACCTTCGCCCGGCGATTCTTCCCAAGGTCGCACGTCACGGTTTGTCCGGACGAAAGCCGATCGCTGCGGACGTCGAGCAGCTTGTAACCATGATTCTTGGGAACAAGTTTGCCGAGTTGGTTCTTGATCCTCGCCAGCCGGGGGTCCTGGGCCTGGGCGCCGGACGATTCGCCGGGCGTCACCAGAAGCGAGATCACGGTCACCTGGAAAGCCGGGGAATCCGACGCGTCGGCGTTCGATTCCTTCGCGGACGCCGAGGCACTTCCCGTCTCCGGCTGATCCGCGAGGGTGATCCGTACCCCCGATCCCAGCAGGGCACCCCCTCCGAGGACGACAGCCAGGCCCGCGAGCAACAATCCCCGCCATCGTCGGAGCAAGAGCGGACGGAACTGGTTCACCATCATTTCCTCGCGCGGATCAGCGAACGGCGACGACCGGATTCGCCATCGACTCAACCGTGTTGAACATGACATACATCGCTTCGACGTCACCGTTCCCAAAAATCGCATCCGGCGCACCGCTCCGGTCGTCCGAATCGGGACGAATGATCTCGACCCCGGACGCGGCATCGGCCACGAGCGGATCGGCCGAACGGATCACGACCAGTTGTCCGGGCTCAATGTCGAATGAGCCGATCGCCGGAGAAACGGCGTCTCCGCGACGATCCGAAGACGCAACAGGCAAAACGGCATCGCCTTGTTTCCGATCGACGTTCCACGAGAACGGCAGGCAAAACCCGATCAGCACCGCGGCGGCAATGGCAGCGATCGCTTGCAACCCCTTGTTGCCGAGGAGAGATCGCACGTCCGGTCGGGCTACTGTCCGGGCTGCCGAAGCCGTCGGGAGTGTTCGGCGCTCCTCTTTCAACGACGAGCCGGGGGCAATCCGGAGCAAGGTGTGGGGCGTATGATCGCCCCCCTTGATCCTGGCCGGCTCCTCCGAACCCACCTGCGACTCATCAAACGCCCGGTCGAGGCGGCTCCAAATCCCTTCCCAGACCTCGGGGGATGGATCGGCGGGCCGTGTTCGAGCCCAGAGACGGTCAAACGCCACCATCCGAGCGGACCACTCCGCGCAGGCGGGGCAGTGTTCCAGGTGTTCGGAAATGGCCGCGCGATCCTGCCCCGGGACGGGGGCGGCCAGCTCTCGGATGACTTCTTCGCAACGCATGTCAGACCTTCCTGACTTCACTTCAAGCTTGAAAGCATTCGATAACGAACCAGGCGACCTCTCGACCATCCATCGATTGGGGGCACGGTCCGGTTTCACAACCCCTTGATCTGTTCCCAGTTCAGGGCGGACTGGAGTTTATCCCGGGCCGCATGAATTCGACTCATCACCGTCCCGATGGGCACCTGCTGAATCTCGGCAATCTCCTTGTAGCTGAGGCCGGTTTCGGCGAACAGGACGAAGGTTCCTCGAAGGGTCGCGGTCAAATTGCCGAGGGCCCGGTCGAGGATTCGCCGCAAATCTT
>CALKTZ010000355.1 GCA_937997355.1 uncultured Planctomycetales bacterium
TTATCACCCAAGGTATAATCGCGTCAACCGATACATTCAACAGGAAACCGCTCTAGCATGGGTGCGCACCATCGGCAAGCGCGTCAACGCGACCCCAACATGAGTGCAATGCCACTGCAATGTAATCGAGGCGACGGGATTTGAACCGAGAGGCCAGCTGAAGATCAGGCCGGCGGCGTCTTGACATCTTCCTTCGCCGCCATCGCCCACATCACGTTCGACCAGATCCGCGGCGGGTTGAAACCGAGCGTGCGGAGGCGGAGCCCTTCGAGGCCGCGCATGCCGCGGACGATCCAGTAATAGAGGCGGCGTTTGAGGTCGAGCGGGACAGGCCAGGGATCGCGCAAGGCGGCCAGCTTCAGGCGATGGCAGAAGAGCATCTCCTCGAACGATCCGGGAGTGAACGACATTTCGTGGGTGATGTCCGCGAAATAGCAGCCCAGCCCGGTGGGGCTCTCGGCGTTGGGGACGCTGGCGATGAGTCGCCCGCCGGGACCCAGGCACCGCGCGACCCGCTCCATGATCGGGAACAACTCTTCCCGGGTGAAGTGCTCGATGATGTCGAGCATGGCGATCAGGCCATATTCGCCGCGAGCCGGATCGAGGTGGTCCTCGATCGAGCCCTCGATGATGTCGAGGCCGAGCGCCCGGCCGAGCATCACCTGCTTGCGGTCGAGGTCGATCCCCCGGACGTTGGTGTAGCCCTGCTTCTTCAGGAAGTAGAGGAACTGGCCGCTGCCGCAGGCGATGTCCAGGATCGGCGTGTCGCGATCCTCGGGGAGCCAGCCGCGCGTGAACCACGCATAGTAGCGGGCTCGGGTTTCATGGCGATCGCGCACATCCTCCGGCCCTTCGTATCCGTGCCAGTCCGCCTGCCGCTGATAGAAGGCGTCTCGGTAGGGGTTCGCCGGGCGGTCGACGGGCAACGGTTGGACGCTCAATTCCTCAAATCGACTCATTCGAGTAGGTTCCTCCGTGTTGGGTCGACCTCGCCCCCTTCGCGATCGGCTCGCCCGATCGCGCGTGCATCCCTCCTCCTGGCCGGGCCGGACGAGAGCAGCATAGCACGGGAGGACCGATCGATGCCACGGGTTCGGGTCAAGCCCGCGGCGCTTCGATCTCAAGTCCGTCGACTTTCGGCCCCGGCCGCTAGGAGTCTTTCGAGCCCTGGTCGCGCGCCAGGATCGCGAGCAGCCTGTCATAGTCGACCGGCTTGACGAGGTGCATGTCGAAGCCGGCTTCGAGGGAGCGCCTGCGGTCCTCGGCCTGACCGTAGCCGGAGATCGCGATCAAGACGACGCCGGGGACGAGGTTTTCGCGGCGGATTCGCGCGGCGACCTCGTAGCCGTTCAGGCCCGGGAGGCCGATGTCGAGGAGGATGAACTCCGGCTGAGAGGCGACGGCGCTCTTGAGCCCCTCGGGGCCGTTGATGGCGGTCTTCACCACATGCCCCTGCAGTTCGAGCAGCCTCGCCATCGCCCGGATCATGTCGACGTTGTCGTCGACCAGGAGGATCTTCGCCGCTCGCGCCTTGGACGGAGAAGATGGCTCTCGGTGGGGAGCCGCGCGGTCCGGGGGCTCGGCCGCGGGGATTCGAATCGTGAACTCGCTCCCCTTGCCGGCTCCTTCGCTCCAGACCGAGATGCTGCCATCGTGCATCTCGACCAGCCGTTTCGCGACGGCCAGGCCGAGGCCGAGCCCTCCCTGGGATCGCGCCAACGAGCGATCGACCTGCGCGAAGATCCCGAAAATCTCGGCCATCTGAGCGGGCTCCAGGCCGATGCCGTCGTCGCGCACCCGGATGACGATTTTCCCGGATTCCTTCGCGGCCGAGAGCTTCAGATGCCCCCCCTCCTCGCTGTACTTGGCGGCGTTGGAGAGGAGGTTCTGGACGACCTGCTCGATCCGGGTCGGATCGGCGTCGAGCCAGAGATTGCCCCGATCGACGGCGATTTCGAGGGTGTGCCCGCGCCCTTCGATCATGGGGCGGACCGCCTCCACCGCCTGGTCGAGAATTTCCGAGGCGTCCACGAGCCCGCGGTCCAGGCGGATCTTGCCGCTGGTGATCCGGGAGACGTCGAGGAGGTCGTCGATCAGGCGGCCGAGGTGGGTGATCTGGCGATCCAGGATGTCCAGCGATCGGCCGCGATATTCGGCGTCCCGGCTCCTCATCGCCAGGGTCAGGGCGTTCTTGATGGCGGCCATCGGGTTGCGCAACTCGTGGGCGAGCATCGCCAGGAATTCATCCTTCCTTCCGCTGGCCTCGCGCAGCTCGGCCTCTCGCCGGAGGAGCGAGGCGTTGGCCTCGCGCAGCTCGGCGGTCTGTTCGAAGACCTGACGGTCGAGTTGATCGCGCGCCCGGATCAACTCGTCGTGGGCGCGTTTGCGTTCGATCGCGTAACGCATCGACCGTTCGAGCATCGAGGCGTTGAATTCCCCTTTGACGAGGTAGTCGGCCGCCCCGGCCTTCATCGCGAGGGCGGCGATCCCGGGGTCGTCCTGCCCGGTCAGCACGATGATCGGCAGCCGGTCGAGCCCGGGCTCCCGGAGGAGTTCCAGCCCCTCGTGGGCGTCGAGGCGGTAGTCCACCAGGCAGACGTCGAAGCCCCCGCCGGCGAGCATCTCGATCGCCGTCTCGTAAGTCGGCGCCCAGGTCAGGGTGAACTGCCCCGAGAGCCGGCCCACGAGGCTTCGGGTCAGGATGTAATCGGCCTCATCGTCTTCGAGGAGGAGGATCTTGATGGGGGTCATTCCGGGTCTCATTCGGCTTGATTCACGGGGAGATCCGCACGCGTCGCCGGGGCGTCCGGCATGAGGGTCACGATCTCCAGCCAATGATTCGGGAGGCAACGGATCGCGTTCGAGATCGCCTCGAAGGTCACGGGCTTGGTGATATACGAATTCGCCGACGAGTCGTAACCGCGCAGGATGTCCTGTTCCGCGTTCGAGGTTGAAAGGACGATGACCGGGATCTGCCTCAATTCGGGATCGGCCTTGATCTCGCGGAGCGCCTCGCGGCCATCCTTGCGGGGCATGTTGATGTCGAGGAGGATGAGCCCGGGGCGGGGCGAGACGTCCGGATCGGCGTATTTCCCTCGCCGGTGGAGATAATCCATCAATTCCTCGCCGTCCTCGACGGCGTTCAGCTCGTTGGCCAGCCGGCAGCGGTTGAACGCCTTGCGGGTCAGGAGGACGTCGTCGGGATCATCGTCGGCCATCAGGATCGTGATCGGGGTGCGATGTCGGTTCATGGATCTCTCCGTTCCCGGGCCGGTGGACGGGA
>CALKTZ010000356.1 GCA_937997355.1 uncultured Planctomycetales bacterium
CCCGGCTCGGCCTGATCGGCGAGCGCGGAGCCCGGCGATTCACCGAAAAGTCGAGGACGCAGTGGAACCACCCAGCCCGATGAATACGGCCGAGCACGCGCGATTGGCCGAGATCGAGAACGATTCGGGTTCCTGGCGGCGCTGGGGGTGCTATCTCTCGGATCGAGCATGGGGGACGGTTCGCGAGGATTACAGCCCCGACGGCAACGCCTGGGAATTCCTCTCGCACGATCTGGCGCGCAGCAAGGCCTATCGCTGGGGAGAAGACGGCATCGCCGGGATCTGCGACCGCTTCCAAATCCTCTGCTTCGCGCCGGCGTTCTGGAACGGACGCGACCCGATCCTCAAGGAGCGGCTGTTCGGGCTCACCCCGCTCGAAGGGAACCACGGAGAGGATGTGAAGGAATACTACTATCAGCTCGAGAATCTCCCGTCCCATGCGTACATGAAGTTCCTGTACAAGTATCCGCAGGGGGAGTATCCGTATCTCCGGCTCATCGAGGAGAACCGGCGTCGCCAGGGACAAGGGCCGGAATTCGAGCTGATCGATACCGGCATCTTCGACGACGATCGCTACTTCGACATCGAAATCGAGTACGCCAAGGCCGCGATCGAGGATATCTGCATCCGGATCTCGGCGACCAACCGGGGGCCGGAGCCGGCGAGCCTGCACATCCTGCCGCAGCTCTGGTTCCGGAACACCTGGAGCTGGGATGCTCGGCCGCATCCCAGGCCTATCATCCAGCTCGACCCCGCCTCGTCCGGGGCCATCAGCCTGTTGAGCGACGACGAGGACGCGGAGACCCTCGCGCATGTCCGCGTCCCCTATCGCCGGGGGCGGATGTGGCTCGACGCCCCTCCCGGCGGGCGACCCCTGTTCACGGAGAACGAGACCAACGCCGCGCGGGTTTTCGGCCCCGGCACGGCCGGCGCGAGCCCCTACGTCAAGGATGCGTTCCACCGGCACATCATCCAGGGGGAGCCGTGCGTCAATCCGGCGAATGTCGGCACCAAGGCCGCCATCCACTACCGATATGACGCGATCCCGCCCGGGGAGACCGTCACGCTGCGACTCCGGCTCTCGAATCGCGGCGAATCGCGGCCGTCGTTGGGCGAGGTCGATCACATCGTGGCGATGCGTCGCGACGAGGCCGACGAGTTCTATCGGGCGCTTCAGCCGAGCCAGGCGACCGACGACGAGCGATTGATCCAGCGCCAGGCCCTCTCCGGTCTCCTCTGGAACAAGCAGTCATACCTTTTCGACGTCAATGAATGGCTGCGGGGAGACGATCCCCAGAATCGGCCGCCAAGCTCGCGGCTCAAGATCCGCAATCACAACTGGCGGCACCTCAATTCGATGCGGATCATGTCGGTCCCCGATAAGTGGGAATATCCCTGGTTCGCGGCCTGGGACCTCGCCTTCCACTGCATCGCGCTGACCCTCGTCGACCCTCGATACGCCAAGGAACAGCTCATCGTGCTGCTGCTGGAGCAGTTCCTCCACCCCAACGGCCAGTTGCCCGCCTACGAATGGGAGTTCTCCGACCTCAATCCCCCCGTCCACGCCTGGGCCTCCTGGCGCGTCTACAACATGGACCGGATCCGGTCCGGCAAGGCCGACCGCGATTTCCTGGAAACCTGCTTCCAGAAGCTCCTGATCAACTTCGCCTACTGGGTGAACAAGGTCGATTCCCGGGGGAACAATATCTTCGAGGGGGGATTCCTCGGGCTCGACAACATCACCCTGTTCGATCGGAGCGTCCGATGCCAGGACGGCTCGATCATCGAGCAGGCGGACTCCACCGCCTGGATGGGGATGTTCTGCCTGAACATGATGCGGATCGCCCTGGAGCTGGCGAAGGACAATCCGGTCTACGAGGGGCTGGCCAGCAAGTTCTTCCAGCATTACATCTACATCGCCTCGGCGATGAAGAACATGGGAGGGCGGGACTATCAGCTCTGGGACGACGTGGACGGCTTCTTCTACGACGTGCTCGTCCATCCCGACGGCCATTTCCAGAAGATCCGCGTCCGGTCTCTCGTCGGCCTGATCCCCCTCTTCGCCGTCGAGAGGCTGGAGGAAGATTGGATCGCCCCCTTTCAGCAGTTCCGCGAGAGCACGCACTGGTTCTTGCAGAATCGCCAGGAGCTGGTGAAGGACGTGGTCCACACGATCGAGCGGGACGGCAAGAAGACCCACCTGCTGACGATCGTCGACGAGGGTCAGCTCAACCGGATGGTCCAGCGGATGTGGGATCCCGCCGAGTTCCTCGCCGATCATGGCCTGCGGAGCATGTCGAAATCCCACCGGACGGATCCGTTCGTCCTCGACGGCCGGACGATCGACTACGAGCCGGCCGAGGCGATCTCCAAGATCAAGGGGGGGAACTCGAACTGGCGAGGGCCGATCTGGATGCCCACCTGCTTCCTCGTGATCGAGTCGCTACGCAAGCTGGCCAAGGCCTACGGCCTCGACTACTCGGTCAACCTCCCCGGGCTCGACGGCCGGGGGCGGCGCCGCGTGACATTCCCCGAGATGAGCCGCGAGCTTGCCGAACGCCTGATCTCGCTCTATACCCGAGACCCGGCGAGCGGACGTCGCCCCGCGCTCGGCGAAAATCGCCGGTTCCAGGACGACCCCCACTGGCGCGACCACCTGCTCTTCTACGAGTATTTCGACGGCGACACCGGCAAGGGGCTGGGGGCCTCGCATCAGACCGGCTGGTCGGCGCTCATCGCTTGTCTGATCGACGAATGGCGCCAGCATTGACTTTTCGGGTCCCGGTGTTTGTGTAGGCTGCGAGCGTGCCGTGAGGCTGGGTATACTCATAACGTCCCGGGGAATTGGGGTGTGAGCCGTGCTTTTTCACGAAGCAGGCGTGCGGATTTGTCGATAAAGACGTGCGGAGCAGGAAGCTCCGTCGTCGGATCGCGCCAGCGTTGCCTGGCCTGAGTTCCGCCGAAGGATTCAAGGGAGCGGGCCGAGGAACAGGCATGGAAGCCAGACGCGCGATCCTGATTGCCTGCGTCCTGCTCGCGCCCGCGGCGAATGCCTTCGCTCAGCCGCCGAATCCCCCCGCGCCGAACGCGGCAGGGAATTCGGGTGCGGCTTCGACCTTGGCCCCTGCTCCGGTGCCGGGTTCGAATGCCGCGTCGCCGTTGCCCTCGGTTCCCGGCCCACCCGGTCGGAACCCCACGCCCCGGCCTCCGGGAGCTTCCGCAACCTCGACGCCCGCGAATCGCCCGGCCTCCCCAGCGACCCCAGCACCCGGGTCAACTCCGGCGGTCCCCGGCCGGACACCGGCCGATCGCGCCGCGGTCCCGCCGATCGCGCCAACTCCAACCCCCCCGGCCGATTTCGCGAATGTGGGTGCCGCCGCCGCCAATCTCCCCGCTGATAATCCACTCGCCGACCTGGGGGCCGACCGCTCGGGGGGCTACGGGAGCCTGAGCAACCTGGAGCCGATGCTGAACATGATCGGCGACCAGGGGCCTTCTCCTTTCCTCCAGCAGTTCCGGTTGCGGCCGGCGCAGACGCAAATCCCTTCGCCGTTTCCGCCGCCGACCCTGCCGAATGCCCCGCCGGCCGACCGCCGGCGTTTCATCCCGGCGATCGCCCCCTCGGTGCGAAGCTTCAAGATCAGCGAGAATCAGTCTCCCCAGCCGCAGGACCGGGTCTATTTCTCCTTCAATTACTACGCCAACGTGAACGGAGACCTGAATCGGCGGCTCAACTCGCCGGTGGATCAATTTCGGGCATACCGCGAAATCTTCGGCTTCGAGAAGACCTTCAACGAGGGGCTGGGCTCGATCTGCGTCCGGCTGCCGCTTTATACGCTCTCGGCCGATTTCGCGGCCAACGCGAACGGCCGCAGGCAGGCATCGACCAGCACGGCCCTCGGCGACTTGACCATCTGCGGCAAGTACACCCTGGCCCTCGATCCCGAGACCGGGAGCCTCCTCTCGGCGGGGCTCGCGGTGACTCCCCCGACCGGGCCGGGCACATTCGCCGGTGTCCCTTACCTGAGCGGATTCCGCACGACGGCCATCCAGCCGTTCCTGGGCTACATCTGGCGTCGCGGCAAGTTCTTCCTCCACGGATTTACCGCCATCGACGTCCCCTGCTCGTCCCGCGATGCGACGCTGCTCTACAACGACCTCGGGGCCGGCTACGAGGTATTCCGCAACGCGGACGCGTCCGCGTTCCTGACGGCCGTGATCCCGACGTTCGAGGTCCACGTGAATAACCCCTTGAACCATCGAGACTATCTCAGCGTCAACGATCCGTTCGCCATCCCCGACGTCGTGAATCTCACGTCGGGGCTCAACCTGCTGGTCCGCCAAAGCTCGACGCTCACGTTCGGCATCGTGACGCCCGTGACCGGCCCCCGGCCGTTCGATTACGAGGCCCTGCTCCTGCTCAACATCCGGTTCGGCCGATCGCGATCGGCGCAGATCCCGCCGCTGCTCGGGGGGTGAGCCGTGGAGCGTCCCCGCCATGGTCTCGCCCGATCGGGATCAGTGGGCGCCCCCTCTGCCGAGGAGGAATCCGAGTACGATGATGGCCAGGACGGTCCCGGAAATCGCGGCGAAGAGATAGTCCCGCTCGAAGAGGAAGATGGCCGTCGTGAGGGCGACACGCAGCGCGGGCAGAGTGATCAGCAGCACGATCCCGATCGCCATGCAACGATCCGCGAGGCCGGCGTGGAACATCGGGACCCCGTCGCCGAACAGGGCCAGCGCCATCCCGACCGCGATCCAGGCGGAAGCGACGATGGCCCCATGGCGCAGGAGCCCGGCCAGGAGATTTTCCATCCGTTGGAGGCGGCGTTGTTCGTCGATCGAAGAGCCCACCGTCAACTCCCCAGGGCCGGGGTAGCCCCCTGAAACGCGGCCATGAACATCTTCACCGCCAGGGCCAGGAGGACGACGATGAACAGGGCGCGGAGCCGCTCATTCGAGGTTCGCATGAGGATCTTCGTGCCGAGGTAGGCACCGAGGATGGAACCCAGCGCGACGGGGGCCGCGACTTCGTGCAGGATGTCTCCCCGAGCATAATAGATGCCCGCGCTCGCCGCCGCGGTGACGCCGATCATGAAATTCGAGGTCGCCGAGGAAACCTTGATCGGGATTCGCATCGCCGAATCCATCGCCGGGACCTTCAGGACTCCGCTGCCGATCCCGAGCAGCGAGGACATGGCGCCGGCGGCGTACATCAGGAACAGCCCCAGCCATACCCGGCTCACGCCATAGGCGACATCCTGGCGCGTCAACGGTTCGGGATAGCTGGAATGGAGCCTGAGCCGGGTCGCCCAACGATCCGGGGGCGACTCGGCGGAGTTCTCCGACGATCCGGCGTTCGCCCCCTTGCGGAACATCTGGTGGGCCGAGATCACCAGGATCGCGGCGAAGAGCAGATACAGGACCGGCTCGGGGAAGACGCCGCCGAGGACCACGCCCGTGAGGGCGCCGAGGGTCGTGCCGATCTCCAGCAGGATGGCCAGCCTCACGTTCGTGAGGCGGTTCTCCATGGCGCTGGCCGCGCTCCCGCAGGAACAGGCGATGACCGAGACCAGGCTGGCCCCCACGGCGTGTCGGATGTCGAGGCCGAAGACCAGGGTCAGGGCGGGCACGATGAAGATCCCCGCGGCCATGCCGAGCATCCCGCCGAGCAGGCCCGAGGCCAGCGAGGCGAGGCCGATCAGCAGGGAATTCATGGCGCCGGCGGTATTCATGGCTTCTTCTTCCCGCGCGAACTTCGGCGTGACGAGCGGGATCGGGGACGGGCGTCTCCTCTGCCGCGTGGTGAGCCTCGGTGGGATCAGACGGCGGGATGGCGAATCCCGGGTCCGTACTGATGCGGACATCATGACGCCGGGGCGCCCGGCTGTCAATTCGGCCCGGCTTCCCCGGGGCACGGTCACCTCGCAGTCCGGGACCCGGATTTACCGCTCGGTACCGGGCGGATTGCTCACGCCTGGATTGCAATCCGATGCTTCGGATGGCGGGGGCGGGCCTTGGCCTTGTGCCTGGCGAGCGACGTCAGGGGGACCTCCGCGCCTCTGTAGTTGCGGAAATCCCCGGCCCAGTTCCTGCTGAACCGGTTGGCCATCGGGCCGCGTCGGACCACCTTGTTGTTCGGGGCGTTGACCAGCAGGACGCCGTACTGGGCGTTGCCCACGCCTCGCGAGCCGTCGGCATTGAGGCCGATCAGGTTGTTCCGGATCACGTTGCCGGTGCTGGAATTGCCGTGCCCCAGGATGTAGACACCCGCCATGTCGTTGCCGGTGAGGACGTTCCCCTCGGATTTGGAGGTCCCCCCGATCTGGTTGTACGAGGCGTCGACGATCGCGATCCCGACCGATTGCACGAAGGCATTGCCGCTGGCCGTCGACTTCACGAACGGGGTGACCCCGTCCGGCGCCAGGCCGATGATGTTCCCGAGAATCAGGTTGCCCGAGGCGAGGCCGCCGAAGAGGTACACCCCGGCCTGCGAGTTTCCGGAGATCACGTTCCGATCCGCGCCCGCCCCGCCGACCGTGTTGTTCGGCGCGCCATTGATGTAGAGGCCGACCGTGTTGCCGAGCCCGGCGGTTCCGGACGGAGCCCGGTTGGTCCCGAGGTCATTCCCCACGACCCGGTTGCCGGTGGCACTGGCTCCCGCGATGTAGACCCCGGCCGTCAAGCCGGCCACCACGTTATTCGGGCCGACCTGGTTGCCCGGGGCGTCCTCGATCAGGACGCCGACCGTGTTCCCCGAGACGGGAATGATTCGACCGCCATCCTGGTTGGTGCCGATCAGATTGTCCGAGAGCGTGTTGGATTGCGTCCCCGTGCCGGTCAGATGCACCTGGACCGCGCCGTTGCCGGAGATCAGGTTGCCGCCGATCGCGTTGCCCACCCCCCCGCTGACCAGGACGCCGGTCTCGTTGGCCGAGGCCGATTCGCCGTCGATCGTCGTGCCGATGAAGTTGCCCAGGATCGCGTTCCAGTTGGAATCGACGACGGAAATACCCGTCGCACTGCCGCCGATCGCGTT
>CALKTZ010000357.1 GCA_937997355.1 uncultured Planctomycetales bacterium
TTCCGGGGGGGCAAGATCGCCGGCCGTGACAACCGAACCGGGGGTGGAGCGCGCGTTGCGGAGCCCCTTCAACCCGACAATCGCCAGGACGAACGACAGGACGTTCCCGACGATCAGGAGATAGTTGAGGGGGGTGCCGCTCAGGTTCAATGATCCCACGCCCAGGGCGCGGACGACGGGGGCCGTCGAGCCGAGAGCGAGGAACAGGGCGGTCAGGAGGCCCAGGATCTGCCCGGCACGGTTGCCGATCAGGCCCGCGGCCAGGAGCGCGAGCACCACCCCCACAACCTGGACGATGATCGACGTGGGCGCCAGCGGGGTGAGGATGAATCCGGCGATGAACGTGCCGACGATTGAGCCGATCGCCCCGAAGAAGTAGACGTCGCCGATGGCGCTCCCCGTCTTGAGCGATTGATCGACGGCCATCTTCGCCACGACCGGCCCCACCATCCCCAGGACCGTCGCCGGGATCAGGAAGTCGAGCGTGACGACCACGACCGTCTTCAACTCCCAGTTCAGCCCTTCCATCAGGGGCATCAGCCGCGCGACTTCGGCGTTGACCCAGATGCAGCTGAGGGCCAGGAACGTCGAGAAGGCGAACAGAGGGCCGACGGCCTGCCGAGGCTCGACTCGATCGGCCAACCGCCCCCCCAGCACGTTGCCGAGACAGATCCCGCCGAGGATAATCCCGATCACACTGGTCCAGACCGTGAGCGACGCCCCGACGTGTTGCGCGACCAGCCGGCTTGAGACGAGTTCCAGGATCATGATGCAGAAACTGCCGCTGAACGCCAGTGCGTAGGGCAGCAACCGGACGAGAAAGCCGGGCATGGGGCGAACACTCCTCGATTGGACCCGCTCGAACGGATGCGGAAACGACATTATTCACGCAGGATCGCTCGACTCAAGGTCGTTGGGTCACACGATATCCGACATTGCCCCGTTCCGACAACGGTCTACCCGTTCCCCGGATTTTCCCGCTCTGCCCGTTGTCCGCGGCGCCTGGGGCACCACAATGGAACACGTAAGCCCGTCCGGCCCATGCGAACGGTAACGACCGGAGATGATTCCTCATGATCCTTTGCGTGACGCTCAACCCCTGCCTCGACAAGACTCTGGTCGTACCTCCCTGGGAGCCGGGAGACCTGGTACGCGGGCAACGGATTCAGGAGGTCGTCGGGGGAAAAGGGAACAACGTGGCCCGGGTGCTGAGCCGGCTCGGGCACACGGTTCGCCCCGTCACCTTTCTGGGAGGGCCGATCGGCGGTTATTGCGAGGAGTTGCTCCGCCGCGATGACGCTCTGGATCCGGTCATCATCCGAACCCAGTCGCCAACCCGAACGATCCTGACCGTGCGGACCGGCGATTCGAACGAGCAATCGGCCTTTTTCGACCCGGACCCAAACATTACCCCGGAGGAAGCGGTCGAGTTACGCGACCGAATTTCGGAGATCCTGGCGAGCGAGACGATCGAGGCCCTCACTCTCTCGGGTTCGAGCCCCCACAAGAACACCCACTCGTTGTACAGTGAGTTGGTCGCGGTTGCTCGCGATTGCGGGGTGCCGGTCTTCCTGGATACTTATGGCCCGGCCCTGAAGGGAATCGAGCAATCCTGGCCGAACGTGATGCAGGTCAATCGGAAAGAGGCCGCCGGGCGGTTGGGACGGTCGGAGATCCAGGATGCCGATGTGATCGCCCTCCTCGACGATTGGTCCCGGCATGGCGTCCAGCTCGGCGTGGTGACCGACGGGCCCCGCCCGGCGCTCGTCAACCATCAAGGCCGCTTCTTGCGAGCGATCCCGCCGTCGATTGAGGTCGTCAACCCGATCGGATCGGGGGATTCGCTGCTTGCGGGCCTGGTGGATGCGTGGCTTGCAAGGCGAGATCCGGAAGAGATCGTTCGGAACGGCCTGGCCTGCGCGGTGGCGAATGCTCTGGTCTGGGATCCGGGCGATATCCAGGGCGAGCAGGTGGCTCGTCAGCGAGATGCGATCGCCGTCGAGCCCTTGGACACCTCCGGATCTGCCGCCTCGCGAGCTTGACGATTTCGATTCGGTTCGCCTCACTTCTTCGCGGTTCCCAGCTCATAGAGTTTCGGGGCCAGATCCTTGAGGGCCTCGTCGGCCTTGGGGTTGCTGATGTTCGTCATCAGGACCATGCCGAGATCATGTGCGGGGTCGAGCCAGATGTGCGCCAGGTTCATGGTGTTGGACCCCCCGTGGAAGACGAAAGGGTTGGAACCCCAGGGGACCGAGAGAACGCCCCAGCCGAGGCCATAGCCTCCACTTTTCGGCGTGCCGGGTGCGGCATCTTTTTTCAATTCCATCGAGATGACGATGGTTTGAAGCTGAATCATGGTTTCCGGCTTCACGAGATGGGGGCCGCGCTTTCCCCGGCCGGCGTTCCATCCGGCCCAGCGGGCGAAGTCGAGGACCGACATGTGGGCCGTCCCGGCCGGGCCGACCACCGGCGGATTGTCCCCGTTCGGCCCGGAGAGGAACGACCGCGTTTTCCCGTCTTTCGTCTCATGGCCGAGGGGAGCGTCGACGCGGCCGAGCGACGATTGAGGGCCGAGGCCGGCCGTCTTGAGGTCCAATGGCGTGAAAACGCGCCCGACGATCAACTCTTCCCACGTCTTCTTCGCAACCCGCTCGATCATCGCCCCCGCGATCACGTAATTCATGTTGGCGTAGGCGAATTTCGATCCCGGCTTGGATTCCAGGGGCTGCCCGAACCATTCCCGAACGAGCCAGGCGCGTTGCTCGTCGAGGTTCCCCGGCTTCGTCATGGACTTGACGATCAGATCTTCGGAGGTTGCATTGTCCGAGGGGATTCCGCTCGTGTGAGAGAGGAGCTGACGCAGGGTGACCCCGCGCAGATCCGCGGTCATCGTTTCGACCTGTTCGGGGAAGAGTTCGGCCACGGTCGAATCCCATCGCAGCTTGCCCTCGTCGACCAGCATCCCGGCGATCAGCGACGTCATGGCCTTGGTGTCGGAGCCGAGATGGAACCGATCGTCGACCGTGACCGGGATATTCTCGCCGAACCGACGCGTCCCGACCGCCCCCGCCGCGATGATGGTCCCATCCTTGACCACGGCCGCGGCCAGCGCGGGGAGCCCGTATTTCTCAAGGTAAGGCTTGAGTAACGGATCGAGGGAATCGTCCGCCTTCGATGTTTTCGCGCCGTTCAAGAATATCAGCAATGAGGCCGCGGAAACGATCCAGCGATGAAAGGTCATGGAGAGTACATTCCTTCAAGTTCGGGAACGATCGGTGCCCGACCATTCTCAGCGGGAGGGGCGGTTCAACTCGCTCCAGCGACGGTAGACGTGGATCCCCTCCGGTCGGGGTTCATGGACCATGGGAAGCGCTCGTTCATTCCAGGGCTTCCCGATCTCATCATAGAAGTTGGCGAGCGTGAAGTATCTCCGAT
>CALKTZ010000358.1 GCA_937997355.1 uncultured Planctomycetales bacterium
TTCCGGGTAGGGGTAGAACGGGCCGATGTTCGGCCAGGCCTGCCAGGGGTAGGCCGTCGGGTAGCCGACCGCGGAGAAGTTGGGATACGGGGCATAGCTGGGCCATGCGTAGTTCGGGCGATTCGGCGTGGTGGCTCCGAGGCCGCCGATGTTGCCGGCCGGGCCTTCGGGAATCGGGCCGCCATCGGCTCCGACGGGGGTGCCCATCTCCGCGCCGCCGGCGCCGAGGTCGGTCACCTCACCCACGCCATAGCCGGCGCCGCCGGCATGGTGCTTGAAGCCGTGGCCGCCGAGGGCAACCTGCTGCGGCTGATACTGGACGGTGCGAACCCCGTTCTCGCCGATCAGCTGGATGCGGTCGGCGATGGCCGCGACCCCGGCCACGCCGCGGGCCCGCCCGATCGCTTCCGCCTTCTGCTGGGTGGTGGCGACCGCGCCGCTCAGGGTGACCACGCCCCCCTGGGCCTCGATCTCGAGCCGATAGCCCGACAGGTTCTTGCTCGATCGGAGCGAATCGGCGACGCGATTGGCCGTCATCTGATTCGGGCTGACGTAATTCTGAGCCGATGCGGCCGATGCGGTCAGGGCCGCGAGGCCCGCCACCGCCGAAATCCATTTCAGTCCAACCATCATGGGCTTATCCTCCTCCCGCATGGGTCCGACTGAGTCGACCAACTCTGAACGGCGAGCGGGACGCGCCGTCCTTCCGCGAGCATGGTCCGTCGTGACGAAGTTCAGAACGTGCCGGCCGGGCTCATCGCGAGGAGAGGGAGGATTCGGTCCTCCTTGAACCACTTGCGAACGAGCCGGGGCCGTGGCTCTTGAAATCGCGGAACGGGGCCGTCCGGATCAATGGGTGCCGAGCGAGGTGAACGGACAGGAAGCGCCAATCCCTCGATTTCCTGCCATCGCCCAAACTATTGCGCACGATTCCGGGGGAGGCAAATCGGGGCAAAAAAAAATCGGGGCCGATGGCCCCGATAGAATGGCTTCGCGGAATTGTCGGAAAATTGCGGGTTGTCGCGATCGGGAGAACCCGGGTCGGGCTCGCCCCCGATCAGCCCAGGCAGGGCTCGTAATGGTCGGCGTGGTGCGGCTCGTGAGACTCCAGGGAGCCGCCGCCGATCGTCATCCCGATGAGGAGGAAGGTCATGGTTCCGCCCGCGAAGAGGCCGAATTCCGAATCATGCCGACCGCACAAGGCCCCGGCAATGCCCAGGCCGAACATCGCGATGATGAAGCCGACGTGCCCCCGCGCGGCCCAGGGCGTGGATCGCGGCATCAATCGGCTGAGGCACAGCCCCAGGACGCCACAGACCTGGAAGAGCAAGACCAGGATTTCCAGCCATGCACAAAGATCGATCTGCGAACTGCCCTTAACCATACAGGCTCCTTCCATGGTTCCTGCGTGGAATGATTGAATCTTTGAGAAAACGGATTGTCGGGCGATGTGAATGAATTCCGAAGTGCCAGACGGCCGGTCTCGAAGTGCATTTCTCAAGCCAATCCTCAAGTTGGCCCGAAAAATGGCCGATCTCGGCGGGTTCAAGCCGAATCCTTGAAGAAATCCGGGGATTGTCGCCGGATTTCTTCGCCCGATCCTGGAAAATTTACACAACCCGGTGAGTCAAACTTACAGCCGTTCCCGACGAAGGAGGGGGCCGGCCGTGCCGTCGCAAGAGCCCCTCCAGATCGCGCGATCAGGGGCGGCCGGTCCGGGCGCGGTTGGTCGGCCGGCGGAATGTCTTGAAATCGATGATGCTGCTGATGTCGAGGACCTTCCAGCCGGCCTTCTCCTTGCGGACCTGGATAGTCCGTTGATGACGGCCCGTATCGGTGGGCTTGGTGACCAGGAT
>CALKTZ010000359.1 GCA_937997355.1 uncultured Planctomycetales bacterium
GTACTGGGACAAATATTTCCCGCCGACGCGCGATCAACTTCTGAGCATGCAAAGCCCCGAAGGGGCGTGGAACGGCGACGGCGTCGGCGAGGTCTATGGCACGTCGGTCGCCACCATCATCCTGCAACTCCCATTCAAGTTTCTGCCGGTCTTCCAACGCTGATCCCGCGGCGCGACCGATTGACGGGGAATTCCGTTCGCTCCATTCCTGAGTATAGGGACGCGATCTTGAGCACCACGACCACGACCGAAGCGCTCGACCTCTCCGAATTGGAGGAGCTGCGGAACGCCTATGACCGCGTCCGCGCGCAGATCTCGAAGCAGATCGTCGGCCAGGATGAGGTGGTCGAGCAACTGCTCATGGCGGTCTTCGCCCGCGGGCACTGCATCCTCGAAGGGGTCCCCGGCCTGGCGAAAACCTTGATGGTTCACGCCCTGGCCCAATCTCTCTCGCTCGACTTCAACCGCATCCAGTTCACCCCCGACCTGATGCCCTCGGACATCACCGGGACCGAGGTGCTTTACGAGGATCGGAGCACGGGCGCCCGCGAGCTCCGATTCGTCGGCGGGCCGATCTTCGCGAACCTGCTCTTGGCCGACGAGATCAACCGCACCCCGCCGAAGACCCAGGCCGCCTTGCTGGAGGCGATGCAGGAGCGCCAGGTGACGGCCGGCGGCCGACGCCACACGCTGCCCGACCCCTTCTTCGTGCTGGCCACGCAGAACCCGATCGAGCAGGAAGGGACCTATCCGCTCCCCGAGGCGCAGCTCGACCGCTTCCTGTTCAAGATCTACATCAGCTATCCCAAGCCGGAGGAAGAGCGGCGGATCTATCGGCTCACCACCGGCGCCGACGAGCAGGTGATCACCCCGGTGCTGACCGGCGAGCGGATCGAGCAATTGCAGAAGGTGGTGCGCCGGGTGCCGGTCTCGGACCTCTGCATCGATTACTCGATGGACCTGGTCCGGGCGACTCGCGGGCCGAAACACGGCGGCCCTTCGTACATCGGCGAATGGGTGGCCTGGGGGGCCGGGCCGAGGGCCGGGCAATCGCTGATCCTCGCCGCCAAGGCCCGCGCCGCGCTGGCGGGGCGGCCGAGCGTCTCGCCCGACGACATCAGGGCGGTCGCGGTCCCCGTGCTGCGCCACCGAATCGTGATCAACTACAACGCCCAGGCCGCCGGCGAGACGAGCGACTCGATCGTCAAGAAGCTCCTGGAGGATATCCCGGTGCGTAAGGGAGCCGCCGATGCCACCGTCGCCGAAGTATTCCGATCCTGACGTCATCGCGCGGATCAGCGACCTGAACCTGCGATCGCGCCGGCTCGTGGAAGGGGCGATCAGCGGCCTGCATCGTAGCCCGTTCCACGGGTTCAACGTCGAGTTCGCCGAATACCGGGATTACAACCCGGGGGACGACCTCCGTCGGCTCGACTGGCGCGTCTTCGCCCGCACCGATCGGCACTACATCAAGCAGTATGAAGAGGAGAGCAACGTCCGCGTCACCTTCATGGTCGACTCGAGCGCCTCGATGAATTACCGGGGCAGGCGCGCCGAGTTGAGCAAATTCGACTATGCGTCGACCCTGGTCGTCTCGCTCGCCATGCTCCTCACCCGCCAGCAAGACCCGGTGGGGCTTGTCCTGTTCGACGAGGCGGCCACCACCGTCCTGCCGCCGAGCGCGACTCAGTCCCAGGTCCAGGTGATCTGCGAGCTCCTCGGGAGGAATAACCCCGCCCGGAAGACCGAGCTTGGCGGGCTCCTGCTGAAGCTGGCCGACCAGTTCCGGCGTCGCAATGTGCTGGTGATCGTCTCGGACCTGTTCACCGATCTGGACGCGTTCTTCGCCGCGCTCAACCGGCTCCAGTTCAGCGGCCATGAGGTCCTCGTCATGCAGGTGCTCGATCGGGACGAGACGGAACTGCCGTTCGACGGCCCGACCATCTTCCGCGATATCGAGGGGGATGAGGAGCTATTCGCCGAGCCGGCCGCGTTCCGCCGTTCGTATCAGAAGGCCATGGACGAATTCCTGGAAGGCGTCCGCAAGGAGTGCGGCGCGCGGAGCTATGACCACGTCCGGTTCTTCACGGACGAGCCGCTGGGCGCGTCGCTCAGCTTGTTCCTCCACTCGCGTCTGGAATCCGATCGAGCCGTCCGTCAAGGTGCGCGACCCTGATGATGTCGTTCTTGAGCCCACTGCTGATCTGGGGAACGTTGCTGGCGGCCGTCCCCCTCATCATCCACATCCTGAACCGGAGGCGGTTCAATCGGGTGGACTGGGCGCCGATGCGCTACCTCAAGCTGACGATCCAGAAGAACCGCCGCAAGATTCAGCTCGAAGAGCTGATCCTGCTGCTGCTCCGGATGGCCCTGCCGGTCCTGCTGTTCTTCTATCTGGCGAGGCCGGTCCTCAATCCCACCGGCCTGGAGCGTTGGCTGGGGGCCGGCGGCCGATCGAGTCAGGTGGTCCTGATCGACGATTCCTTGAGCATGGGCTACGCGGGGAACGAAACCCCGGCGTTCGCCCGGGCTCAGCAGGTGGCGACCGGATTGCTCGGCTCCGCCCGGCCTCAAGATCGCTGCTCGCTGGTGACCTCCTCCGCCCCTCGCTCGCCGGTGATCCACGACGTCGAGGCATCGCGACGCGATGAGATCGCCTCGGCCGTGGCCTCGATTCCGCTGACGGCCACGCATGCCTCCTGGCCGACCGTCCTGAAGGGGATCGACGAGGTCTTGAAGTCCTGCACCTATCCCACCCGGCAACTCACGATCATCACCGATTTGCGCAAGAGCGGCTGGGAGCGCGGCGACGACGCACTCGCGAAACGCTGGGACGAGGAGGGCGTGAGCGTCCGGGTCGTGGATGTCGGCAGCGAGGAGACCGCCAACATCTCCCTTCAATCCTTGACGCCGACCGACCGGACGATCCTGGCGGGCACATCGAGCAACTGGGAAGCCTTGATCCGCAACGATTCGACCCGAACCTTGAGCGGCGCCAAGGCCATCCTCCGGGTGGACGACAAACCGACCGAGGTGGCGATCCCCGAACTTCCTCCCCGCGAGGTCGCTCGGGTCCCTCTCTCGGTCCCGTTCCCCGGTTCCGGTCCCCACGAGCTATCGTTGCAGCTCCCCGACGACGAGTTGCAAGGAGACAACCAGCGTTGGGTGGCCGTGCCGGTGAAAGATTCGCTGCTGGTGCGGCTGGTGGACGGCGAGCCCTCCCCCGAGCCGTTCGCCTCCGAGGTGGACTATCTGGCGGCCCCGCTGTCGATCGGGATCGGGGCGGCCGAGGCGTGGCGGGTGGAAGTGGCGACCGACAACGATTTCCTCAACCCCAGGCTGGAACCGGCCGACGTGCTGGTGCTGGCGAATGTCGCCGCGCCGACCCCCGAGCAGGCCGAGCGGTTGGGGATGCTCACGAAGGCCGGGATGGGGTTGATGGTCTTCCCCGGTACCAAGCTCGATATCGGCCTCTACAACGACCTGCTCCATCGCGACAATAACCGGGTGTTGCCGTTCGCGCTCAAGTCACAGGTCGAGGAGGCGATTCGGGGATTGGTCGTCGAGCCGCTGCGGCCCTCTCCGTTCGAAAAACTGCTGGAATTGAAGCCCTCGGCCCTGGAACGGGTGGTGGCTCGCCAGATCATGACCCTCGACGAACGCGGGGCCGAGGATTCCGTCCGCGTGCTGGCGCGTTGGAATAATCCGAGCCGATCGGCGTGCGTCGTGGAACGAGTCCTCGGCGATGGGCGC
>CALKTZ010000360.1 GCA_937997355.1 uncultured Planctomycetales bacterium
CGCGAGCACGGCCGTTCCCGCCTGTTCCTCGGATTCGGTCGCGGGGACCAGCCACGCGGGACTTCGAACCGATCCGCTCGACGTTCGGTTCGCCTGGGGCCGGGCGGCGTTCTCGGCGTTACGCGGTTTGCCGGGAACGCGTTCCTGCTGGCGTGATTTGGCGGCCTCCGGGCCGGGGCCGAACAGGTTGAGCCGGGTGATTTCGCCGGTCGCCTGGCCGTGGATCAGGTAGCGGCCGAGGGGGTCGATTTCCAGGGTGAGGAGCGGGCGTGGCAGGTGGGTCCGCCATCGGACGTTCCCGGCCGCGTTCATGATCGCCAACTCCCCTTCGAGGGTCGCCGCCGCGATCGTCCGGCCGGGAAAATCGGGGACCGCGTGCGAGACGGTCCCTCCCAGGTGATAGGAGCCTTCGTTGCGTCCGTTCAGATCGAATCGTTGGATCCCGTGGGTGTAACAACTGGCGAGGACGATGCCGCCGTTCCCGCTGACCGCGAGGCGGCCGACGTTGGACATCAAGCGGTCGTGCCAGGCGACCTCGGCACGGAGAGGGTTCCCGGGGCGGCCCGGCTCGATTTCGATGCCGGCGAGCATCCCGAACGCCGCGGCCCCGATGAGGAAAGGGCGATCCGGGATGAAGCAGAGGTGTGCGAGGGGTTGGAGCGTGTCGAAACGGCCGGCGGGGCGGCCGAACCGATTGATCAGACTCACGCCCCCGGGGCGGCTCCCGATCGCCAGATAACGACCATGCGGATCGACGGTCAGGAAGGACGGATCGACGGGGGCCGGCCGTTCCGACAGGACCTCGAAATCGGCCGTGAGGAGAATCAGGCCGATATCGGAGCCTTCCCCACCGAGCAGCGCGATCAAGGACCCGTCGTCGCTGATCGCGCCATGATGGATCCTGGTCGGAAAGCGGGACGTTGACTGATACTCGCCCGCGGTGTTGAGCAGATAGAGTTGATTGCCCTCGTCCCAGGCGAGGATCGTGCCGGCTTCGCGCGCGAACGACGCCCCTTTGAGGGGGGCGTCGGTCACGGTTGTCCAGGCGACCACGGGCTCGATCCGGGCCGCGGCCTGTCCAGTCATTTCGGCCATGATTACACAGAATCCCTTGCGTATATCGTCGCTCGCTTTAGCGAACGGGCGAGAGCTGTTCCTTGGCGGCCCGGATCGCGGCGGCCAGCACCATGTCGGAAGCGGGGTCGCCGAACTCGACGCCGTCTCCGGGGGCCGGGGATTTGGCGTTCGGCTTCGCCGCGACACGAGTCTTGATGGCGATATCGGGAGAGACCCCCTGTTCGCTGTAGGGGCGATTCTTGGGAGAGTAGAACTTGGCCGTCGTCAGCTTCAAGCCGGCGGGGGCCGATCGGAGCGAGAAGATGCTCTGCACGGAGCCCTTGCCGTAGCTCCTCTCGCCGACGACCGTGGCGCGTTGATGATCCTGGAGCGCACCGGCGAGGATTTCGCTGGCGCTGGCGCTGTCATGATCGATCAGGACCAGGAGGGGGAAGTTCCAGCGTCCCTGGCCGGTGGCCCGGAAGATCTGATTCTGCCCATTGGCACGGCCTCGGGTCGATACGATCACCCCCTGCGAGATGAACCGATCGGCGATTTCCACGGCGACATTCAGGAGGCCGCCGGGATTTCCTCGGAGGTCGAGGATCATGGCCTGCATCCCCTTGTTCCTCAACTCCGTGACGGCGGAGTCGATCTCATCGGGGGAAGTCTTCTGGAAGCCGGTGAGCTGGAGGTAGCCGATCTTTTTCTCGGGATCGATGAGCTGGATTTTCGTCACGCTCTCGACGTCGACGTGCCGCCGCACGAGCCGGTAAGGCTGGGCCGAGCCATCCTTCCGGACCACCTGAATCTCGATGGATGTCCCTTCCGTCCCCTGGAGTTTGTTGGCGGCGTCATCGAGGTTGAGCCCCTTGATGGTCCGTCCGCCGACCGCCGTGATTTGATCTCCGGCGACGAGGCCCGCCTCCCAGGCCGGCCCCCCCCGGATCACGCCCACGATCCGAAGCCCATCGGGGTCGGCCTTCAATTCGACGCCGAGCCCGACGAAATTACCGTCGATCATGGCGTAGAGGTCTTCGAGCTTGGAAGGCGTGAGATAGCTCGTGAAGTCGTCGAGGGCGTCGCAGGCCCCGCAAGTGAATTCCAGGATGACTGGGGTGGAGCTGAGGCCGATGGCCTGCTTGGCGAGCGATGCGGCGGCAAGGACCTCGCGGACCGCGGTTTCATGGTCGGGGATCGCCAGGCTCGATCGGCGTTGCCGCAGGCTTTCCCGGAGCCAGGTGACACGAGAAGGCTCCGTCGTGCCGACATTCTGCTTGAGGAAGTTCGGATCTCGGAGCGCCACCTCCATGTTGTCGAGGCCGCGCCTCAGCAGAGGCTCGAGCGGGACCGCATCCACGTATTGCGACAGGATTCGTTCGAGGACTTCTCGATAGAGTTCGAGGGCCTGTTCCTCGGGGAGCAGCAGGAGGACGTTCCGGAAGCTCACGTCCTGGTAACGCCGGGCCAGCTTGAAGTGAATTTCGCACAGGCGCATCCGACGCCCGAACTCGACACGGCCGGGCCACTTCTCGACGGCGGTCTGGTAGACTTCGAGAGCCGAAGCCCAGTTGCGCTGCCGCTCGAATTTGAGCGCCCGTTCGAGTACGGAATCGGGATCGGTCGAAACATCGGCCGACGACGAGGCGGCCGAGTCATTGGCGGACTCGCCAGACTCGGGTTGCGATACCGGCGGGGGAGACGCGGTCGATTCCCGGGGATCGGCCCAGGCCCAGCCGGCCAGGGCGAACCCCAACAACAAACGAATGACCAGGTGGCGCATGGTCGAGGATCCTCTCCCGCTGGAGAGCGGATTTCACGCGGAGGAACCGACATCACCGCGGTCGACTTCGTTCGATACCAGAGGTCATCCTTCCGCGTCGGATATTTCCGGCGTGGAGGACTGCAGAACGAAGACCAGGCCGGCGTGGCGAAGAACCCGCGCACCGCTCCGTCGTTGCGATCACTTAGAAGTCAGAACAGATCCAGGCGGTCACGACGCAGGCAGCTATTATCAAGTCTCGCGCCAATCGGTCGGAGGGGGCCAAAATGGCCGACTTCAAGCTTGCTGCTTTTGCCGTTTGGTGAGGGATCGGCGGGGGCCAATCTCACCTCAACACCGCGATTATAACATACGCCGGACCGGCAAAACGTGAATGAAATCGCTTCGTGATGCAAAAGAGATACGGATCGTGCGGGCAGGAAGGATTCGGGACGACCGTCGACGAAAAGACCGCTCTCGAAGGCGAAAAAAGTTTCAATTCTCCGAGATCAAACGGCATCCCTCCTCCGTGAATTTGTAACCCGGTTGAGGTTGGATTTGTAAAAACTACAGGATGCGGAGTCGGTCGAGGACCCGCGTGATTGAATCGACCCTTCCGTAAGATGGGGCAGGTTCCGGAGACAAATGGAATCGAGGCGGCTCCTCGGATTGCGAGTCATGCGCGATTCTTGCGGAACAAACAGACATGATGGTCGGGACGAATGGCTGAGGCAGACTGGCAGTCGCGATTCGAGGAACTCCTGCGGCGCAACCAGCGTCGGATCGTCGCGATTGCCCGGACCTACAGCGAGCCTGCGGATACCGGAGATCTCGTCCAGGAGATCCTCTTGAATCTTTGGAGGTCGATCCCGCAATTCCGCGAGGGGTCGGCGATCGACACCTGGGTCTACCGGGTCACGCTGAATGTCGCCTTGAACTGGAAGCGGAAGAAGCAGCGTCAGCGGAAATGGCTACCCCGAGAGGCGATCGAGCCCGATCGAATCGGCCATCCCGACGGAGAGTGGGGACGAGAGGAACGAATCCTCCAGGAATTCTTACTCTCACTCGGCGAGGTTGATCGGGCCATCCTCCTCCTTTATCTGGACAACCTCGAATCGTCCCAGATGTCCGAAATCCTCGGCATGTCCGAGAACGCGATCTCGGTCCGGTTGCATCGAATCCGCCATCGCTTCAAGGCCCGTTATTCCTCGGAGCTTCGCGCGGTGTGGCGGCAGAACCTGGATCAGCCGGCCGGCAAGGGGGAACTGGATCTGGTCGGCCGACTGGTCAAGCAGTTCACGCTCGATTTCGAAGAGACGATCCGGCGACGGGACCGGAATGAAACGATCGCCGCGCTATTCATCATGGCTTTCATGATCCCGGCCGTAATTTTCAGTCCCAATCCTCTTTGCAGGCTCGGCTGCGGGGTTGTCGTCGGCGGGGTGGTGCTGATCCAATACAAACTCTGGA
>CALKTZ010000361.1 GCA_937997355.1 uncultured Planctomycetales bacterium
CCCGTATTGCCGCCATTTCCAGGGGCTGGCCATCACGGCGCCCGGATCGCTCTGGAACAGCTCGACCTTCCCCCCCGGATCGAATTTCTCGCCGTTTTTCTTGATGAGCGACGGCTTGTAATCGAAAGAGTCGCACTGGCTGGCCGCTCCCGACATGAAGAGCTGCACCACTCGCTTGGCCTTCGCCGGATGGTGCAGGCCGCCGTTGAGCCGAGGATCGGGGCGGATCGACTCCGGCGTGGCCCCGAGGGCGGAAGGATCGTCGAGGCCCAGGAAATGAGCCAGTGCGAGGGCACCGAAGCCTCCCCCCGTCCGCCAAAGGAATTCGCGGCGATTGAGCGGGCGTTGCTCTCGCGGATCGTGCATTGTCATGCGTGGAGACCTCAGTCGATGAACATGAACTCGTTAATATTGAGCAGGAGCCGGCATGCGTTCGCCAGGCCATGCCTGGCCGCATAATCCCTCAAGGCCTTGCGTTCGGATTCGTGCGGCGGTCGCCCCAGCGCGAGGCGATAAGCGGCGTCGATCCGCGCCGAGGGATCGACCGTCATCCCCTCGAGGCGTGCCGCGAATTCCTTCGACTGCCGGACCATGAACAGGTCGTTCAGCAGGGCGAGTGCCTGCAAGGCGGTGAGGGTCTGGCTGCGCGTGGGTGTGTTCAGATTCGGATCGGCGCAGTCGAGCGCGTCGAGGAACGGATTCGGCACGCTCCGCACGGTGAAGCGATAGACCGTCCGGCGGCGCACCTCGGGGTTATCGACCTTCTCCGGGTCGGAGTGGTCGTAGACCGGTGAATGATCGTCCTTGAACCGGAAGAGGTCAAACCCCGGCCCCCCCATCATCGGATCGAGCGTGCCGCAGACCGCCAGCACCGCATCCCGGACCGACTCCGCGTCGAGGCGTCGCCGGTTCTGCCGCCAGAGGAGCCGGTTCTCGGCGTCGATCCGCCTGGCCTCGGCGTCGCTTCTCGACGCCTGGCGGTAGGTGGCGCTCGTGACGATCTGCCGGTGCAATCGCTTGAGCGACTGCCCGTTTTCGAGCAACTCCGTCGCCAGCCAGTCGAGCAATTCGGGATGCGTCGGCTTGCCGCCGTTGCGAAGTGATAGGCCCAGAGCCGATTGGCGATCGACCGCCAGGTCAACACGTTCTCCGGGCTGGCGAGCCAGTTCGCCAGGGCCGCGCGGCGGGCACCTTCGTCCTCGGGATGATCGAGCTTGAAGACGGCCGGGATCTTGGGGATTCGCACGCAGGCCAGGGCACCCGGCTCGGCGACCTCCGCGGGCTGCTCGACCTCACCTCGCTTGAGCTTGTGGATCTCCCGAGGGGCTCGCGATTTGACCGTGTAGACGAGTGGCGCCTTGGGGAATGCCGCGATCTTCGCATCGATCGCGTCGATCTCCGCCTTGTTTCGATCGCGCCTGGTCCGGAGGTCCGGGTCCGATGCCCCTTCGGTCGCGATCTTCCAGGCGGCCTCAATCTTCCTCACGTGGAACAATTGATCGTTCCTCGCCAGCGCGGCCGGATCGTCGGCGGCCGGCAGTCCGTGGCGGCTGTCGAAACCGTCGACGAGGCCGATCTTCGTCCAACGCCCCGCTTCGATCGCGTCGAGACAGGTGACGGCCGCCCCGCGTGCCCTGTTCGCCCTGCCCGAGATCACCTCAAGCTCTCCCAGGGCGAAAACGTAATCGTTGGACCGTTTCCACAGGCGAGTGGCCGTCATCCGCACGTAGCGGGCTTTGCGACCTTCCGGGCGGATCAGGTAAGGTTCGTCCTCGACGTTGAGCAGATCTCCCCGTGAATCGCTCGCAACCGTGGCCTTCGCAGACGTGGCAACGGGGAACGATGGGTCGTCGCCGACTTCCACGCGGAACTTCGTCGGGAAACCGAATCCGGGCGTATCCGGGAAGTCGGTCGGCCGGGCCGGATAGATCCGGATTTCGTCGATCGGCACCGACTCGCCGAGATCCACCTGGACCCAGAGCGTGGTATCGGGATTGGCATAAACGGCGGAATGGTAGCCGTTGGTCGGGCTGGCGGTCGCCGTGACGGGTCGCGGTCGCTCGCTCAAGGGCTTGCGCGCCTCGGCAAGCTGGGCGTCGAGCCGGGCCACTTCCGAGCTTGCGGAGGTTTGCGCGGCGATGGCCTGATAGATCTTCTTGTTCTCATCCCGGATCGCGTCTTTTTTCGCTTCGAGCGCGGCGCGACTGGCGGCCTGATCGGGGCTCCGATACGGCCGATCGCCGCGATCGAGCCCGGCGAAAACCGCCTGGAGTCGGTAATAGTCGGCCTGCGGGATCGGGTCGAACTTGTGATCGTGGCAGCGGGCGCAATGGACCGTCATGCTGCTGAAGGTGGAAATGGTGTTGGCGACCATGTCGTCCCGGTCGTTGAGCTGCGCCTTGAGCTTGTCGACCGTCCCGTCGCGAAGTTCGACAGGGCCGACGAAGTCCCAGGGGCCCGCCGCGATGAATCCGGTCGCGATCACCCCGCGCGGGTCGTTCGGCCAGAGGATGTCCCCGGCGACCTGCTCGCGGATGAACCGGCCGTAGGGGGTGTCGGTATTGAACGAGCGGATCACGTAATCGCGATAGGGCCAGGCGTTGTCGCGCCGCTTGTCCTTGTCGTAGCCGTGGGTATCGCCGTAATGGACCACGTCGAGCCAGTGCCGCCCCCAACGCTCGCCGAAATGGGGCGAATCGAGGAGCCGATCCACGACGCGCTCATAAGCATCGGGCCGCGTGTCCCGCTCGAAGGCGTCCACCTCCTCGGGGGTGGGGGGGAGGCCGGTCAGGTCGAACGTGGCGCGGCGAATGAGGGTCCGCCGATCGGCCTCGGAGCTCGGCTTCAGCCCTTTCTTTTGGAGACCTGCCAGGATGAAGGCATCGATCGGGTTGCGAATCCAGGCGCCTAGCTCGGCCGCGATCTCGGGAGGCTTCGGCCGCTTGAGGGGCTCGAAGGCCCACCAGGTCTGCCCCTCGAATCGCCGATCCTTGAGGGTCAGATTGGTCGGCCAGGCGGCGCCTTGCTCGATCCAACGTTGAATCGTGGCGACCTCGCCCTTCGAGAGCGGGGGGGCCTTCTGCGGCATATCGGGCGGATCGCCGGAGATCATCTCCAGGAGCGGGCTCTCGTCCGGCTTGCCGGGGACGACCGCCGGCCCCGAATCTCCCCCCTTGAGGATCGAAGCCCTGGAGGTCAGGTCGAGCTTCCCCTTCGGCGTCGTTTCTCCGTGGCAATGGACGCACGATTTTTCCAGGATCGGCGCGACCTGCTCGCGGAACAGCTTTTCTCGATCGTCGGCGAGAGCGGCGGTCGAAGCCCAGGGGGTCAGAATCAGCAGACCAAGCAATCGCCTGAGACGACACGTCATGACGCACGTTCCCCAACGGCCGGTAATCCATCGCTCCCGCACGATCTCCTGTTAAACAACTCTACCCGAATCGGGGCGAGCCAGTCCACGCCGGCTTGAAACGAGATAACCCCAGGATTCGTTCATGTTTTGACTCAACAAAAACCATTGCCCGCCGTACCGTCATTCCCGAAGATGATGCGGCCGGTCGACTCGGGAGGTTTCCAGGCGATCCTGCATTCTGATTTCTACTTTGCGAACCATTCCCCGGCTCCGAGCCATCGAGGATTTTTCATGATCTCGGTTGAGGGTCGAGTTCGGACCTGGATGATGACGTATCCTGTCCTGGTCTCGGCCTGGATCGTCCTCTCGCTGCTGATCGCTCCCCAGTTGTCTCCTCATCTCGAACCGGGCTTCCTGGCGATCGGGCTGGGGCTGGCGTTCGCCCTGTCGCTCGGATGGTGGGATGAAACCCATCTCCCGGCAGGCTCCTCTGAAGACGGAGCCTGGCGTCGTTTCCTGAATCTGACGATCGTGGCGGCCTCGTGGGTTTTCCTGGCCACCGCCGTCGGTACTGGCCCGCAGCACGATTATCTTTTGCATCAGGAATTCTGGCAGGTCGTGCTGGACGGCCAGGACCCCTGGTACCTGGCCAATACCTATTGGGGCTATCATCCCCCCAATGCTTACGGTCCCCTCTTCAACCCGCTGGCCTTGTTGATGTACGTCAATCGGCTGGCCCCGAAGCTCCTGTTCGCGATGGCCTACATCGTGTCAGCGACTGCCTTGATCAAACGGCTGGCGGGGAATCGCTCGATTTCATGGCCCGCGTTCCTGGGGCTGATGTTCTGGGCCTGGAACCCTTTCGCCTGGGTGGAGGTGGCCATTCGGGGGCATTTCGACATCCTGGTCGGCCTGGCGAGCGTGGCGGCCGTTCATTTCGCTCGCGAACGTCGGGATCGCCCCTGCGCCATCGCCCTGGCGGCCGGGGTCCTGCTCAAATACATCCCGATCGTCCTGCTGCCGTTCCTCGCGCTCGATCGGGGCAAGATCAAGGCGAAATTCACAGCGATGTCGACCGGCCTGATCGCGCTGGGCCTCGGGCTGAGCTGCCTGATCTGGGGGAAGTCGACGTTCTATCCTCTCCGTTTCGCCGCGACGCGATCGTCCTCGTATCTCTCGATCTTCCGCTTCCTGCGCGGCCGCTATTCGCCGATCTGGCGGCTCGGGATCGAGCCGGACGTCGAGTGGCTGGCGACTCCGCTGATGGCCCTCGCCCTGCTCGGGGCCTGGTGGTGGTGCCGATCCCGGCAAGTCGACCCGGCCACGGGAGGATTCCTGTCGATCCTGGTCACGCTGCTGCTCTATCGCAATGGTTTCCCGCAATACCAGATGGTGCTGATCATGGTGGCGTCGTACTGGGTCGCGGAACTCTGGAACACGCGACGGCATCAAACCGCGCTGGCCATCGCACTCGTCGGCTATTTCGGCTGGATCAACGCCTTCGCGCTGGCCTATTACCAGCTCGGCGACAGCTCAACGCGTTTCGAGGACGCGGTGGGTTTGCCCACGTTTCTGCTGGGCGGCATTTTGTTGGTCTGTTTGCTTAGGTCCGAATTGTCATCCGAAAACACTAAAATATATTAAATAGGAAAGGTTAATCAAATGAGATATCCACCCCGGCATTCTCCAATTGCAACCGAATAACCTGAGTGCTTGCCTGGAACTCCTTGCTGAGATTCTCGACGGTCTCAGGATCTGCGGAACTCCCAGCCAGACGATCGAGGAGAGCCCGTTGCGGAGCAAGAAGCTCCGCAGCGAAAGCCCGTGAGGCCTTCTGATCCGATGAATAAGCGCCTGTCACTAGCCTCTGACTATGCTGGCTCGTGGCGAGGACATGAAATAAACCCCTCGCACTCAAGAACCGGCGACTGTATGGCGCATGACTTTCTGGTCCCGCAACCAGAAAGTCACCTGAGCTCGTCTCGCCGACGATGGCTTTAATTTCTTTCCCGGATATATGATTCCTCGGGACAAACTCAAAGCTCCGATTAATCGCGACGCTCGCCGTCTCTTCGACGGATTCGATCGGGGAATTCGCCACTTCCGCATAGTCGCGGACTCGACGGGCGAGCTCGTAACCATATT
>CALKTZ010000362.1 GCA_937997355.1 uncultured Planctomycetales bacterium
GGGGTAGAAGCCGACGTTGATGTACCCCTCGTGCCCCTGGATGTCGAACTTGTGGGTGAGGCTCCGCCGGGTGTGCGGGAGCCGCTCGCGGCGAGGAGCCCGCGCCCCCGAGCTTGCCGGGGCCGGAACCGTGGCCGCGGGTTGAGCGACCACGACCGGCGTGGGGGCAACCGGAACCGGCGTGGGGGCCGTCTCGGTCGCTTCGGCCTTGGCCTGTTCGTTCGACTCGGATTTGGTCGACACCGGCTGACTCCCCTTCGAGCCGTCCCGGTAGATCGCGATCGCCTTGAGGCCGAGCTTCCAGCCTTCAAGGTATGTGTCGCGAATCTCCTCGACGGTTGCCTCGTTCGGCACGTTGCACGTCTTGGAGATGGCACCGGAGAGGAACGGCTGAACGGCGGCCATCATCCGCAGGTGGCCCCGGAAGTGGATGCTCCGCCCCCCCTGGGGTGGGGCGAATGCACAGTCGAACACGGAAAGGTGCTCGTCCTTCAGTCCGGGAGCCCCTTCGATCGTATCGTTTGCGTCGATGTAATCAAGGATGCCGCGAATCTCGGGCTCGTCGTAGCCGAGCTTGCGCAGGGCCATCGGGACCGTCCGGTTGACGATCTTGAGCATGCCGCCGCCGGCCAGGCTCTTGTATTTCACGAGCGCGATGTCGGGCTCGATCCCGGTCGTGTCGCAATCCATCATGAATGCGATGGTGCCGGTCGGGGCCAGCACGGTCACCTGGCTGTTGCGGTATCCATGCTCGCGGCCGGCCTCGAGGCATTCGCTCCAGACCGACCGGGCGGTATCGAGGAGGTCTTGCGGCACCGAGGAGTCGATGTGGTCGACGGCGTCGCGGTGCATCTCCATGACGTGGAGCATCGGCTCCCGATTGATCGCGTAGCCCTCGAATGGTCCGAGGTGGGCGGCGTGCTCGGCGCTGGTGAGGTACGCCTGGCCGTGCATGATCGACGTGATCGCGCCGGCGAGGGCCCGCCCTTCTTGCGAATCATAAGCGTAGCCCGACGCCATCAGCAGGCTTCCCAGGTTGGCATAGCCCAGTCCGAGCGGGCGGAACTTATGGCTGTTGGCGGCGATCAGCTGGGTCGGGTAGCTCGCCCGATCCACCAGAATCTCCTGAGCCGTGATGAAGATCCGGCAGGCCGCGCGGAATCTCTCGGCGTCGAACGTGCCATCCTCGCGGCGGAACTTCATCAGGTTGATTGACGACAGATTGCATGCCGAGTCGTCGACGAACATGTACTCGCTGCACGGGTTCGACGAGTTGATGGGGGCCGTGTTGGGGCAGGTGTGCCACTTCTGGATCGTATCTTCATACTGGACGCCGGGATCACCGCAGAGCCAGGTCCCTTCGGCGATCTTGTCCATCAGGTGTCGCGCCCTGTGGGTCCCCATCGGGCGTCCGGTGGTGACCGCCTTCGTCGTCCATTCCTCGTCGGCCTCGACCGCGTTCAGGAACGCGTCGGAGCAGCGGACTGAGAGGTTTGCGTTCTGGAACAGGACGGAGCTATAGGCCTCGCCGTTGAAGTTGGCTTCATAGCCTTCGCGGATCAGGGCCTGGGCTTTCTGCTCCTCCTTGATCTTGCACTCGATGAAATCGAGGATGTCGGGGTGCCAGCATTTCAGGGTCTGCATCTTGGCGGCCCGACGGGTCTTGCCGCCGCTCTTCACCACGCTGGCCACGGAATCGAAGACCCGCATGAAGCTGACCGGACCCGACGGCTTGCCGCCCCCGGAGAGTTTCTCCTTGCTCGAACGCAGGCTGGAGAGGTCGGTCCCGGTCCCCGAGCCGAACTTGAAGAGCATCGCCTCGCTAGTGGCGAGGTGCATGATCCCTTCCATGTCGTCGGAGACGCTCTGGATGAAGCAGGCCGAGGCCTGGGGATAACGATAGGAGCTCTCGGCACGGACCACCGAGCGGGTCTCCTCGTCCCATCGCCAGTTATTGGCCGCACCCAGGATTCCGTATTGATCGTAGAGGCCGACATTGAACCAGACCGGCGAGTTGAACGACCCGTACTGGTTCAGGCAAAGCGCCGTGAGTTCGTCGTAGAACCGCTCGGCATCCTCGGCGGAATCGAAGTAACCGTCTTCCTTGCCCCAATCGGCAATCGTGCGGGTCACGCGATGGACCAGCTCCCGGACGCTGGACTCACGCTCGGGGGTGTTGACCTCGCCGTAGAAGTACTTGCTCACCACCACGTTCGTGGCGAGCTGGCTCCACGATTTCGGGATTTGACAATCGGTCTGCTGGAAGATGAACTTGCCCCGTTCGTCCTTGATCTCGGCGGAACGGGATTCCCAATCCACCTGGTCGAATGGGCTCACCCCCTCCGTGCTGAAAACTCGAGGGACAACCATCCCAAGGCGGCCTTTGCCGTGGTCCTTGCTGTCGATCGCAGCCGATTGATCAGAGTTCATGACCTTCCCCGCCCGTTCACCAACGGTTGACATGCCCGCCTCCGCCTACCGAGCCCAGGGGATTGATTATCCGGGGCTCGCCCTCAGGATTGTGTAAAAATGTTCAGTTGTCAAGGCGTTATCGACTCGGCCGATGCTGTTTCTTTAGAAGCCCCATCTGTCGATGAGCTGAAAAGATCAAGCCGCCTCCTGCGATTGTTCTTTTGTTAAACCGATGTGGAATCGCGTTCCTGGTGAAATCGCTCTGAGTCGGTTCGTAAGTCTAGCCGTTGCGAGGGCGAGGAGAAGTCCACCGACACGAATTCCGCATGCCGATTCAAGGGGGTTTTCGGATTGGAATGAGATGCCAGGACTTTCCTAAAATTATCAGGCTTGTCGGTCGCGTCGGACACGTGAAATCGCCGAGACTCTGAGCCTCGTTCATCGGCTTGAAGATTCGATCACCCGCGGCTGACAATAAACTCCATAGCGCAAAACAACCAAGAACTTAGTTTTCCCCATTTTGTGATTGTGCTTTCAGTTTATCTAAATTACCGGAGAATTGCAGCCCAAAACGTCTTCTCCGCGTGGAGCGTTGCTTTCCTCGCACAACCGTGGCCGAATCCTGGCCTGCATTCGCATCCCTAT
>CALKTZ010000363.1 GCA_937997355.1 uncultured Planctomycetales bacterium
GGGGCGATTCCTGAGGAAGTCGCGGAGGTTCGACCCCTCGACGTACTCCATGATCATGAAGTGGCTGCTGTCTTGTTGGCCTTCATCCAGGATTCGAACAATATTCGGATGCCGGAGTTTCATGCCGGCTTCCGCTTCCTTGTGGAAGCGATGGACTGCTTCCGGGATCGAGGCAAACCGTTGTCTCAGGACCTTGATCGCGACCGGGGCTTTCGAGACTTGGTGTTCGCCTCGGTAGACCCGGGCGAAGGTCCCTTCGGCCAGGTGGAACAGAACCTTGTAATCGCCGAAGAAGAAACCCGACGGGTTCCCCTTCCGGAGCCGTTCGAGCTGCCAGCTCGTCAATCTTCCCTTCCGGAGCAAAACCCGCAAAATGGCATCGGCCGAATTGTCGGTTGCCTCGGCGCGAGCCGCCTGGCATTGCTCACGGGTCGCCAAACCGATGAGCGTTGCCTTTTCCAGCATGTCTTCAGTGTCGAGTTCGGCCATGAGACTTCGGTCCTGATCCGGAACGTGGCAATGACCGGCGGGGTGAGGTACCGAGCGAAAGGGACTCGATCGTAATCCGGTGTGAGAGCCGACCTTTCCAGGAGCAAGGCAGGTTTCTCACTTTGTCATTTTAACATCTGCGCGGACCGGTGAACCACTCGGGTCATCGAGAGTTTCATTTCTCAGCCGGTACGTCTCGTCGGACTCCACCTCGACACGCCATTCTTCAAGGAAGGGTTCGAGGTTATTGCCGCATATTTGAAGTTCTACGACTGAATTGACCTTCTGTGACAGGGGGGGACACAATCCACGAATCAGACACAAATGCAACAATGCACCCAACTACTGAAACAGGCAATCCCTCGTGCAAGAACAATGAAAAAAATTTCGGCCGGGTGCGCATTTTCGGCGAAACGCCTTAAGTTGCTTAACGGAAGGACTCCCATTCGGGGCCCGTGCCGAATCATGCTCCTGATCCGCTCGGAATCCGTCGATGGTTGCGGCCTCCGACGTTTCTCCCCGTAGTGCTTCCGCGGATTCTCGATTTTGAACGACTTGAAGGCGACACCAGGAGTCCGATGAGGATGAACCCCCTGACCAAACAACTCCGAGAACACCCCCCCCTCGACCCCGCGCTAGGAAACGACGCGTGGATCAATCGGCGTGCCAGCGATCAGGCCACGAGGGCCGCGAACGCCAGGCAGGCGAGCGGGCGTCGACGATTCGTCGACCCGACGACCTGCGAACGTGATTATTCGCAGGCCGAAATGGAATTCATGCTAGCCATGAATGAATACAAGCAGAAAAGCGGGCGAATGTTCCCGACATGGAGTGAAGTGCTCGAAGTGCTGCGCGCGCTCGGTTATGAAAAAACGGTCCCAATCCCCGACGTGACTGAAAAAGACGTCTCGGATTCAGCCCTCCAGGACCCTTCAAATTTTCCGTCCAATCGTTCCAACCCCATCCAGTTAGTCTAGCGCCGCGAGTCTACGGCACTCACGCATGATTGAGTGCCAACTTTACCCTTTGTGACCGCACGCCGAGCGAAACGGGAATCCTCATGGGATTCCCGTCCTATTTAAAATGATCGATCCAAGGAAAGGTCGAACGAATTCGCCCCGACATTTGGAGGTCGGCGACGATTTTTCTTTCCCGATCTCTTCTTCGGACGATTCAATTCTTCGCCATACCGCGAGGTTTTCCTTGCGAGGCGCCGTGTCCGCCGCCGGATTTTCGCTTTAAGGGCGCGATTGGGTAATTGATCACGGAATCGAACAAGGCCGACATGCGTTGCCCCGCCTCTCCGGGACATTTCGCCAATTCCGCCATTTCGGCGAAGCTGAGCTGCGGATCAGGAAATGGGAGACGTCCTTCTGCTTGTTCGGCGGTGGACTGGAGGACGTAGAGTTTGTCCTTGTTGCGAATCTTCACGCCGCAACGGTTCAGCAACTCGATTTCCCGATAGAAGGTCCGCAATCCGATTCCCAGGGAGGAGAGAACGGAGTCACGGGTTCGGGGACTTTCGGACAGAAAACGGACCAATCGCAGCAAGCGTGCGGCTCTCGGAAGCGTGATGTGCACCGCGGGGCGTTTCCGGGAACTGGGAGGCGCGGCCATCGAGTTTCGGTCCTTCCAAAAGAGAGCCGGATCTCGCCCGGAGGATCCTGCAAACGATTGCAATCAGGGTACATGCCGAGCAAATCGACAGATATTCCCGCCGATGCAACCGATGGAGCAGGACGACCGGAGCGTCACTCGGGCCGAACCCTTGCACGACAGGGAGGGGTGCAGAGAAAACCCCGCGAGTTTTGGCCGGGCCTCCACTTTAATTTGTGCGGCCTGTAGCGACTGAAACA
>CALKTZ010000364.1 GCA_937997355.1 uncultured Planctomycetales bacterium
CACCATGTCGACCGACTGATCGGCGAGCGGGATACGCATTGCGTCGGATTGCGCCAACAGGATCGTCATCTGCTCCCCACCCCCTCCCCGAACGCCGCCCACGTGACCGGGCATTGGTTGGTCATGAGGCCACCGCCTTTCGCATCGTGTGGATCGCCTTCTCGCGGATCTGCCGGACTCGCTCCTTCGTGACGCCGAGTTTCGCGCCCATTGATCCGAGCGTGGCTTTGTGGCGGTCGTCGGCCATCACGCATTCGCGGATCACGAGCCGCTCGCGGGCATTGAGCCTGGCCAGCAAGTCGCCGACCAGGGCGAGCCGGTCGTCGGGCTCGTAGTCGGGGGCCACGGAGTCTTCATCGGGCAGAGTCTCGCTCAGGAGCATCGGCCCGTACTCGCTCGCGGGCAGGTCGGATTCGTTGACCTGCCGCCGCCGCATCTTCCCGCTCGCGTGATCCCTGGCCCTGATGATATCGTGGATCACATAACGATATGCCATCGTGATAAACTTCAGCCCCCGCTCGGGCTCGAATCGATCGGCCGCCCGGACCAGTCCCACGAAGCCGTGCGACGCGAGTTCCTCGGCCGTGTAGTAGTCGCCGTGCCGGTGGAGCTTCCTGGTGAGCTGCCAGACGAGCGGGATGCAGCTCTCGATCAGGGCGTTGCGATCGTGGATCACGCGTAGGCCCTCCGCTGTTTCTGCGTCCTGTGCTGGTCTCGCCAGTAGGCGTTGTAGTTGAGGCGCCGCTTGTGCCCCCGCTCCTGGGCCTCGATCAGCCCATCGACGCCGAGCCGCTTGATCTGCTCGACGCCCTCCCATGCGGCCCGGTATTCCTCGACCAGCTTCCGGGTCCCGCGCCTCGCCGCGCGGGAAATCGTCTTCGATGCGAGCATAACCATCTTGGGTTCCTTTCAATTCAGGCTCGGGTCGATGTTGGGCAACACGTCGCGGGCCGTGATCTTGGTCCCGGCGAGGAAGTCGATCGGCTTGAACGGGTCGTCAATCAGGCATCCGAGCGCGTCGGCGGCATCTTCGGGCTGGTCGTAGGAGAAGAGGTAACTCAGCCTCGCAAGGGCCAGAGCCCGCATGGGCATCCCGGCCCCGATGCAGGTCATGATCAGGACGCAGTACGCCGACCCGTAGGTCTTCATCGGTTCCGGCGACATGCGGGTCGCCATGTCCGTCGCGGTATACGCGCGACGGATGAAATTGAACTCATCTTCAGTCAATTCTCGCTCTTTCATTAATCCTCCAATCTGTGCCCGCACGTCGGGCAGCAACCTTCTCCGAAAACCGGGAAAAACTTGTGGCTCAAGCCGCGATTGACCCGGCGGATATAGCCCTTCCGGATCAGCGCCCGGATGTGGCACATGACGCTGTTCGGGCTCTTGAACCTGAACGCCAATTCGATCTCCCGCACCGTCGGCGTCAGGCCGGTCTCCCTCAGCCGGGTCCGGATGAATTCCAGAACTTCCGCCTGCCGCTCGGTCAACTCGGCCTCACTTCGCCTCTCGTCGCAAACTTGCTGGCTCAATTTCACGGGCTCGTGCCTCCTCGCGTTGGTTGTTGATCATACGTTCGCGTAATTTGATGAGTGCTTCCGCCATCGCCACGGCGACGTGGACGGGGGCGCGGGGTTGCTCGTCTTTGGTGTCAGTCATCGCCTGAACCTCAGCCGACGACCTTGAGGTTGGACGCCTGAGTCCTCTCTCCTGAGTCGCAGTACTCGATGTACTCGGCGATCTCCCGAAATGAGACCAATTCGCCATTCAGGGAACCGGAGATTTGAGACAGCGATTCCATATAGCTGGCAAGGCCTGCGGCCTCCCGCCAAGCGACGACAAAGCTGAGCATCGCCTCCCGGCTGGGCTTGTGCCGCCAGTAAATCTTGATGCCTCGGCCCGTGTCCGTGATTTGCTTCACATAGCTATCGATTGGGCAATGGACGTGATTCCTGGCGGCCTCAAGCAATAACTGCAAGCGAGGGCGACGCCAGTCGGTACCTGGTGCGTCGCAGAAAAGCCGAGGTGGACCCGGCTTGTGAAACAATTCCCACTGGTGGACAGCATCCCGCAGGAATGCGGCAGCCGACCACAGTGGGTTAAAGTAGATTATATGATTATATTCACAATCATCCGATGCCAGGAAGCTATCGAAACTCGGATCTGAATCCATTCCACAAGGCGTGAAGTATGCCGAGCCAGGAGGATAGTTCTCCGGGGTGTACATCATGCATTTGCATCGCGCCGCCAAAGAAACAATGGTCTCAAGTTGCGAGGTGTTCTCATCGGACAACCAGAATTCACGAGCGATATCGCGGCCTGCCTTCCCGCACATCGCAGTAAGTTCTTCGGCCAGGCCTTTAGTGCCGTCGAACCACTCGCCCCTGACGTGATGGTCGCGGAATCTCTCGTGCAGGTCCCTCTCGTCGGTGATCTCTCCGGGGATTTGGCCGATCAGGATGAGCCGCTCAGCCACGGCGGTCTGGAGTTGGGCCAGCCGCTTCTGCACGTCGATCGAATAGCCGATCTTGATGGCCTTCGTGTTCTCGTTCTGAATGAAGTAGATCATTGGTAGCTCACCTCCTCGTATTCATCCCGCAGGAACTTGGTGTATTCCTTCTTGAAGACGAGCCTGACCGTTCCGGTCGGCCCGTTCCGGTTCTTCGCAACGATCACTTCCGCAACCCCAGGCTGGTCGTTGGGGTCGTAGTACTCGGGGCGATGGAGGAGCAGGACCACATCGGCGTCTTGCTCGACCTGGCCCGACTCTCTCAGGTCGGAGAGCATCGGCCGCTTGTCGGTCCGTTCCTCGTTCTTGCGGTTGAGCTGGGAGAGCAGGATGATCGGCACGCCGAGATGCTTGGCCAGGCCCTTGAGCCCCCGACTATTGCGGGCCACCTCCTCCTGGCGATTCTCGGAATACAGCCGCTCGCCGCCGACGAGCGAAAGATAGTCGACGATCACGATTCCGAGCCCGGTCTGCCGCTTGATCCTGCGGGCTTTGGCCGCGATCTGGGCGACCGATCGATCGGGGGCGTCGTCGATCAGGACATTCTTCCTTGACCCCTCGGCGATGGCCTTGATCAGCTTCCGCTCGTCGGCCTCGCTCAGCCTCTCGACCGGGGGGATCGTCACGGTTTCAGAGGACACCATCGCGGCGAAGATGAGCCCCTTCGGGTCGTCGAACACCTTGGAGTTGATCTCGGAGAGCGTCGCCAGCGTCCGGAGCCCCAATTCCTCGTGGCTCATCTCCATCGAGAACACGAGCGATGAATAGAGTTCCCCGGCGTTCATCGCGAGTTGCATCGCCAATGCGGTCTTTCCTTGGCCCGGCCTCGCGGCGACGATGATCAACTGCCCCGGCCGGAAGCCTCCCGTCATCCCGTCGATCCTCGGGAATCCGGTCATCACGCCGCAGACCTCGCCCTTCTTGCGGCTATCGATGAGCATCTTGGCCCGGCCGAGCATCTCGCCGATGGTCATCGTCGAGTCATCGTGGCGACTCTCGCCGATGCCGAAGATTTTCCGCTCGGCGGATTCGAGAAGTTGCCCCGAGGTGAACGCCCCGGAGTACCCATCCTTGATGAGTTCGGTGGCCATCTGGATGAGCTGGCGGCTGACCGACTTCTCCCGCACGATTTCGGCGTGATACTTCGTGTTCGCCGCGTGGGGCGAACTGGCCATGATCTGACCGAGGTAGAGATCCCCCCCGACCTTGTCGAACTGCTTGTACCGGATCAACGTCTCGGCGAGCGTCGTGCAGTCGACCGGCTTCCCGTTGTTGCGGAGCCAGGTCAACGCCCGCCAGATCATCTGGTGCGAGTCACGGTAGAAGTCCTCGTGCCTCAGGATCAACGCAATATCGTCGATCACGTCGTTGTCGAGCATGCACCCGCAGATGACCTTCTGCTCGGCCTCCAGGTTCTGGGGAGGAACCATTTCGGACGCGGAACCCATGAGTGATGAACCCTCGCCGTAGAGCTTCATGCCACCTCCGCCGGGAGGTAGGGGTCTTGGAAATACTGGACCTTCACGGTCTGCGAGGGGGGTATGTAGCCCGGTTCGCCGTGCTTCGGCGCGAGTTCGGCGGGGACGCCGTTGGCCGCGTAATCCGCCGCGATCTTCTCGACGTAGGCGATCGTGTTGGGGATCGTGCCTTGCCGCACTACTTGGCGAATCGCGGCCCGCCAGGTTGACGCCGAGTACCAGCGTTGGTGCTCGTAGAACCCGCGACAGAGCTTGACCGAGTGCCACTGAGCCCAGAGTGCCGACCAGATCGATCGGGCTTCGTCTTCCGTCGTGTTCGCGCCGCCGGGATGGATCGTGATGAATGAGGTCTCGGGGTCCGGGTATTCGGGTTCGCCCTCCGGTTTCGATCCCGCAAGAAGACTCAACTGTCTTGTCTTGTCTTTTCTCTCATCTCTTAATTCTAATTCCGCGTGCGTTCCTATAAGGGGGTTCTTAGGGGGGGCGGATTCCATGTGTCTAGGTAGACACGTCGGATCACCGTTCAATGTGTCTGGGTAGACACTAGGTGCACTTGTTTTATGTGTCTGGGTAGACACATCGCGTGTCTCGGTAGACACATGATTCTGGAGCTTCCCGAGGCGGTCCGGGCAATGCGTGATCCAGGTCAGGAGCCGACCTTCGAGGCGTTCCTTGAGCGGCCCGGCCTTCGGGGTCCACGACTCGTAATCCTTGTTGATCTCATAGCCGCCGCCCGATTCAACGAGGATGTTGGCGTCGATCAATTCGCGGACGGCCCGCCGCACATTGCATCGATCGACCCCCGTGATCTCTTGGATGTCGACGCTCGGCAGGTAGACCGTCTTGGACTTGCGGGCGCCGTATGACTGGAGGATGACCTCGGAAAGCACGATCTGGGCGTAAGACGACAATCCTGCCGACATGATCGCGGGGAGCAGATCCAGCGCGATCATCACGAATCCTTTCTTGGTTTGCGGTCTAGCCATCGCTTCATCTCACCTTCAGATCTACATCCGCCCGCCTGGGGGTCGAACCCAGGATTTCCGGCCTCGCGGCCTCGGGCGTTCCGGCTGTCGGGCTTAACTCTTCATGGCTCGGCTCACCTTCGGGTTGCTTGTTGACTGCTCCCGGCTCGTCTTGTCCGGGTAGCTCGATTGATGGTCCAAACACACTTTCTCGCGGACATACAAGGCATTCCGGCTGGATCACGGGGCACTCAGCGAGCCCCCGTGATCCCTAACTGTGCTCAAGGCGGCGGTCGTGCGCGGGTCATGTCGGCCTCACGGGGCCGCCGTCCCGACG
>CALKTZ010000365.1 GCA_937997355.1 uncultured Planctomycetales bacterium
TGCTCGCGAAGGATCGTCTCGCGATCCACCCGCTCGCCGGCCTGGATCCGATCGGCGATCTCCTCGACGAGACGGTCGATCCTCGAATCGGCATCCGGACCGAAGGACGACGGGTCGGGGCCGGGGCGATTCGCTTCATTCATGTTCAAACGACCTCGGATGCGGTTGGCGGCCCTGGCGACAAGCCAGGACGCGGGCGATCGCCGCACGTTCAACCATGACGGAATGGATTGCCTCCGAATCCACCCTACATCGCCCCGGGGCGGGATTCCAGGAATCAGGGGCAATTTTCCGCTCCGCGATTGACACGGTCGACGCGCAAACGGACATTGGTCGGATTCCGGACAGGCGGCTCGATGACAACGGCTGAGAGGAATTGAAGAGATGGGTCGAGACAATGCCAAGGCTCTGCGATGGGGGATACTCGGCTGCGCCCGGATCTCGCGCAGGGGACTGATCCCCGGGATCAAGGAGTCGCAAACCGGCACCCTGCTGACCCTGGCGAGCCGGGACGGGACCACCGCCTCGGATTGGGCGCGGGAGTTCAACATCCCGAAAGCGGCCGGCTCTTATGAAGAGGTGCTCGCCGATCCCGAGATCGACGCCGTCTACATCCCGCTGCCGAACGAGCTGCACAAGCCCTGGGTCTTCGCCGCGGCCGATGCCGGCAAGCATATCCTCTGCGAAAAGCCCCTCGCCCTCAATGCCGCCGAGGCCCGGGAGATGGCCGCCCACTGCAAGGAGCGGGGGGTCATCCTGATGGAAGCCTTCATGTGGCGGCAACAGCCCCGTTCCGCGGCCATCAAGAAGCTGGTCAAGGAGGGGGCCATCGGCCAGCTCCGACTGGTCCGCGCATCGTTCTCGTTCCCGATCGACGTCAACGACTGGCGGCTCGATGCCGCCCGGGGGGGAGGTGCCCTCTGGGATGTCGGCTGCTATGGGGTGAGCGCGGCCCGGTTCTACACCGACGCCGAGCCCCTGGGCATCCGGGCTCGCGCCCATTTCTGGAAGACGGGGGTCGACATGACCCTGGCCGCCAGCCTGGAGTTCCCTAATGATGTAATCGCGGCGATCGATTGCAGCTTCGAACAGCCTTCTCGCTGCTTCGTCGAGCTCGTCGGCACGACCGGCGTGATCGAGATCCCCGACGCCTTCATCAACCCGGAGGGAGGCCCGCCGACCGCCCGCGTCCGCACCCTCAAGCCGGGGACGAACATCCTGGACGAACAGTACGACACGCGAGAGTTGACCTTCGAATCCACCGATCACTACGCCCACATGGTGGATGCCTTCTCCGCGGCCGTCGCCAACGGCTCGCTGATCCCCCCCGCCGAGGACGGCGTGGCCCAGATGGAAGCCATCGACGCCATCCTCGTCGCCGCCAAATCCAGGTAGGGGCCAGGCCGGGCCGGACGGTCAGGAGAACATCTGCCCCTCGCCGACCGCCTCGAAGGCGTTCGGGAAATGCTCGATCCTCGGCTGCCGATCGGCTTCCGGCCAGACGACCGCCACGACGTCGAACCGGGACGGCACCCCGGCATTGAGCAGGTCATGCTTCTTGAGGAAGGCGAGGGCGGCCCGGGTGATCCGCTTCTGCTTTTCCGGCGTCACCGCCTCGGCGGGCGTGCCGGCCTGGCGCGTCTTCACCTCGATGAAAACGAGGGTGTCGCCGTCTCGGGCGATGAGGTCGATCTCCCCCCCCGCCCCCTTGTAGTTGCGGACGATGATCCGCATCCCCCGCTTGCGTAGGTATGCTGCCGCCGCCCGCTCTCCCCGGTCTCCGAGCACGCGATTCCAGAGCGAGCCAAAGAAGGAGGGCTTCATGCGAGCGGATTCCGGTCGAAGTTCACGCCCCGGCGTTCAAATCAGTGGATGCCGAAATGCCCTTCAATTTCGCGGGCCTCGGAGCTCAGGCCGCCGGTGCGTCGATTGTTCTTGAAGAACGACTTGGGATTCGCGCCATCCGAGTCGACCGCCTCGATCTTGGAAGTGTCGGACTCGACGGCGTCGATCTCCTTCTCCTTGTAGCTGCTCTTGCCGACCGAGGCGTCTTCCTTCGGGCGGAGCAACGAGCGGTGATGCTCGCATCCCGGGAGTCCGGAAAACGCCAGGCCCAGCACCAGCCCCATGCGAAAGAATCGACCCATCATCGGAATCACCACCCTTATCCGGACCTGACGACGTGGGGAGAGCGAAACATACTCAGACGGGGACGAAATGCGCAGGAGGTGCGGGCGGGATGATGGCAGATTGTTCGATTCGGGTCTAGGCCGATTTCGGCGCGATCTTGTCCTCCTCCTTCCAGCCGGTCAAGAGCGCGACCAGGCCGATCAGCGGCAGCAGGCCGATGATGATGAAATCCGGGGTGAACCCCCAACCTTGCTGCGAAATCCAGCCGGCCAAGGGGGTGAATCCGGCCGCGAACAGGTTCCCCAGGCCGCCGAGATAGCCGATCACCAGGCCGGTGTGACGCGGCGCGACATCCTGGCCGAAGGCGAAGAAGTTCACCATGTACGCCGCGGTCCCCATCGCGGTCAGGCAGAGGAGCAGGATCACCAGGGCATCTGACCGGACGAAGCCAACCCAGACGGCCAGGCTCACCAGGGCCAGGCAGCCGATCATCACGATCTTGCGGGCCTGGGCCGGGGTGCGTCCTCGGGCGGCCAGCTTCCTCGTCAACGCGCCGCCGGCCAGGTTGCCGACGTCGGCGGCCAGGAACGGCAGGGAGGTTACCATCGCCCCGGTGAAGAGCCCAAGCCTCCGCTCTTCCTGGAAGAAGGTCCCCATCCAGCTCGCCAGGAAGTGCCAGGTGACGTTGATCGTGATCCCCACCGCCGCGATGATCCAGAACCGCCGGTTCCGGACCACTTCCCCCAGGCTCCTGGCCCATTCGCTCTCTTCGAGCGATTCCCGAGGCATCACGAGCGCTGCCAGCAACATCCCCACCATGAAGACCGCCACCCCCCACCAGAGGGCAGCCGCGTTGAAGTGGAACCCGGTCGAAGCGGCCTGAACCGTTTGCGTCCCGTTCACCTCCGAGGCAGGGGTGGGAGCCCCCCAAAAGAACCCGGTCGAGGCGATCAGCAAGGCCAGCGCCACCACGATCCCGAACCCCTTCTTCGCGGCCGGGGAGAGCTGCCCGGTCCCCTCGCGGTCCTCAATTCTGGGATCCGGCATCCCGGACAAATCCGCCCCTCGCGTGGCGATCAGCCAGAACACGACCCAGACGAGCCCCAGCGCCCCGAGGATGACGAACGGGACCCGCCAGCCGAACTTGACCGTCAGCGGCGCGACCACCAGCGGGGTCAGGACCGCGCCGACGGCGGCCCCGGAGTTGAAGATCCCGTTCCCCAGGCTGCGATCGGCCGGCGGCAGGATGCCGGCGGTCACGCGGAGGGCGCAGGGCCAGTTGAACGACTCCCCCATGCCGAGGATCGCCCGGAACGCGATCAGGACCCCGAGGATCGGGGAAAACGCCGTGGCGATCCCCGCCAGGGACCACCACACCACCGCCACCGCGTAGGTATTCCGGACATTCCGCCGATCGACGATGTATCCCGCCGGCCATTGGAAAAACGCATAGGTGAGCTGAAACGCCGCCATCACCCAGCCGAAGCCGAGATTGTCCAGGCCGAATTCCTCCTTCACCTGCGGGCCGACCAGCGACATCGCCTGCCGGTCCATGTAATTCAGCGCCGTGCAGGCGAACATCAGCCAGCAGATGCCCCAGGCCCATCGACTCGCCACAACCTTCGAACCCAAATGCGAATCCAGATCAGCGTCAAAGGTCGATGGGAACGATGGGGCCACGAGAGAACCCTCGGCTAGAATGCAAATCGGCGGGAACGATTTTGGTGATCAGATCGGGCGAGGCCTATCAATTGCGCAGTTGACCCCCACCATGCCAGATCCAGCCGGCCCGTGCAACCGACTACGGCCGGCGAAATTGGGTTCGTTTCGTCAAATCGGCCCTGCCCCAAAATTGGGTTCGTTCGTGAAAATTCGACCTGCGGCGTCGAATTTGGGTTCGTTTCGCAGGATCGGACCATGAAATTGGGTTCGTTCGGCGCATCTTCCCCGGCCCGCGATTTGGCTTCGTTCGTGAAAATGCCCTCGATGATGGCGAAATTGGGTTCACCCCGTGTGCGAATTGTTTGGGGACTTGAAAAAGGGCGACG
>CALKTZ010000366.1 GCA_937997355.1 uncultured Planctomycetales bacterium
GATTGGGGTCCCGGGGGCTTTCAGGGCAAGCCAGTCACGCAGCATCTTGGCCGTCCGATTCCGAGAGAGCAGTGCGTGTTGCCGGGTCGAGCCCTTGGCGACCAGGAACGCGTGCCACTGGCCGAGATGCTGGTCCAATGGCCGGCCTCGTGATTCGCGAAGGCGATCTCGGCCGGATCGACCAGCTTGTTGCGGACCTTCGAGGCGTCCGATTCGGCCTTGGATGCCATGAGCCTGGTCGTGACCAGGTCGACGTGGCCCTTCCGTTCGCGCTGCCGCCCCTGAGCGTCGATGAATCGGTAATGCCATACACCGTTCTTTTTCCTGAATGATGCCACCCGCTCCTTCTCTGGAATCTCCAGTTAAATCTGACCGCTTCGATGCGCCGCCCATTTTCGAGGGTGCCTCGGTTCTGCCCTTCACTCATCCTAGAGACCTCGCGCCGCGACGCGAAGAACCTGGTTCGAGATGAAACCCGACACAAAAACTGCACCAGATGATGACGAGATCGCCCTCGGGCCGGAAGGAGCCATTGACGTGGCACCCCCTGGAGAGGGACCGCCGAAAGTCATCGGCCTCGATCGGGTCGTCGAATCGGCGACTGGTGCAGCCGCCGGTGTCCGATTCCACATGCCCTTCCATCACCGAACTCCCGTTGTTGATCACAAGAACCTCGACACGCTGACGTTGGATTTCAGGAACTTCCGGATCCGCCGCACGATGTCCGGCGAGTCCCAGGTCCGCACGGCCCATTCCAAAGTATTCGCAGTCGATCACCCCGACCTGGGCGATCGTCAAGCCACGGTGCTTGCCGAACGGAAGCCGGAACCCCGCGGACTGGCCGGCGGTCGGCGCGTGCTTACGGCGGATCTTCTTGTCGTCCTTCATCGATTACGCCCCCCTCCGGGACGCCCACGGCGTAACCGCAGGAACGCCGCGATCTGCCCCCGAATGAACGGGATACTCAGGTTCCGCGACGCCCACTTCAGGTAGCCGATGTCGTAGGCCGCCACCTGACCGAGTGTCGCGCCCTTATACCGGCCGACCGACAGGACGTACTCCCCCGGCTTCGAGTTGATAACCCCTCGCGTTCTCGCAGTCCTGCACATACGCATCGAATTTCGCCTCCCTTCCTCATGCCCTTCCTCATGGTTGAGGGCCTGTCCACAGATACTCGGTCGCAAGTCCATCGCGAGGGTTGGCGCTCCCGCGACTGACGATCCTGACGAGCCCGGCCCGTTCGATCCGCGCGACCGCCTCATAGGCCGTCGACAGCGACACCCCGACCGCCTCGGCGATCCTCCTGTAATCCAAGTGGAAGACCGCCGGGACGGCTCGCCCTCCGGCGCAATGGAAGTAGCTCGCTTCCTTCAGGACTCTGGCAATCGCATTTGCGGTCTTGCCCCTCAGTCCGGGGAAGCTCTCCTCGCGCCGGACGTTGCGGACGATCCCTTCGAAAGTAGGCGCCGTGCCGGATCGCCGTGCCGTTCCAACCTGCCATGAAGTCAGCCAGGCAGGTGCGGAAGTCCTTGGTCCCGATGCGCATGTACGACGCGAAGTACCACCGCCTGGCCAACTCGCGAATCACCCCTTCGGCGAGAGGCTCCGGCAGGAACGCCTTGAGACGTCGGACGAACTGATAGAGGCAGCGGTTCCGCTGGCCCTCCCTCTCCGGGATCGTCGCCTTCACCGCCTGATCGATCGACTCCCAGAGTCCCGGACTGAACACTCCGTCATCATCGAGAGCAATCGGGGGAGGGGAGGAATCGAACTCAGAAAAGGCAGAAGAAAGAGAAAACAATATGTGTTCGGTTTTTGGCTTCGGCCGATGCTTTCGGCCCTTCTTGCTGACTTCGCCTTCAAGCAGGATGTCGAGTTCGATTTCGGGGAAATCCTTGCCGGGCGGGATCATCGACTCATAGGGGAGCCCTCCTCCTCCGAAGGTTGGTCCGGGGTGTCACCCTCCGAGGCAACGGCACCAAGGCTTGCACTACGTTCCAGATTCCTGAGATCGCTCACTCCCCCGAGGAGGCTTCGCCGGCCACCTCGGGGGTTTTCATTCCAAGCGAATCGATTCAAGCCCTTCCTTCGGCCGACAGCCATCGTTCGACGGTCCGTCGATGCCAAATCGGAAGACGACCCAGCATCCGGTCCGGAGGCGGCACCCCGCCTCTCGCTCGAAGGTAGTAGGCGCCCCGCTCGCTAATCCCGAGTAAGCGGGCGATATCCTTCAGCCGGAGCCCGATGCGACCGTCGCGTTCAGCCTGGGGCAAGGTCTTGGCCGTCATCGGCCTTCCTCCCCTGTAGCGAATGCAACAGCCTCGCTCTCGTCGTCAAGGTAGCCGGCCCTGCGAAGCGCCGCTTCGACCGCGGGAAGTTCGCCGCCGGCAATGAGCCGATAGCCGCCGGCGCGAGCGGCTGGGGGCAGGAGGCCTCGCTCGAACAGCCGGCGAACCTGCCAGCCTTGCACGCCAAACTGGCGCGCCACACCGGAAACCGTAAATGGGCCGTCCACAAGATTTGCTGGTGACATCGGGTGCGTAACTCCGGGGGTGAATTAACTCTCACCTGTTTTTCGACGAAGCGCGCCCCGAGCTTCAGTGAGCACGGAAAATAAATTAATTCACGGTTATCTTACGCCATCTGACGATGTAGACGTTCGCATGCAACCCGTGTGTCGGCAGGAAGGGGCAGGCGGGCTTCTCCCGAGCAAACGGGCCGGGCCGGCACCGTCGCTGACGGACAACAAGGAAGCCGCCAACGAAGATGCCGGCCCGACGAGGTTGCCCGCCCTCGCCAGCCCGCTCAGCGAAGCATACGGGCTTCATTTGATAGTGGTAATACGTACACTATGAAAAGCCGTTATTTCTGAATATGAACACCTATTGATGCGCACAACAAGGACACGCTGAGATGACAACCACAACACAATCGCCTGCGACATCTACCACCGACCTGGTCACCGAGATCTCAATTGATCAAATCACGGTGCCCGAGTCGCGTGCGAAAAATTCAATGTCAAGGATGAAAGAATTCAGATATTCATCGAATCGATCAAGAAGCAAGGGGTCGTGCATCCGATCATCGTGCGAAAATTGGGCGACGGCTATGAATTGATCGCAGGGAGAAAAAGACTCTGGGCGGTCAAACAACTCGGACTCAAAACGATCGCCTCCAGCGTGCGAGAAGCCTCCGATATCGATGTGGCCGTCATCAGCAGAATCGAGAACTATTGCCGGGGCCACCTGAGCCCCGTGCAGCAAGCTCTCGAATTACAAGGCATCCTGAAGGAATACGAACGGCTTTAAGGCCCCGACCCTGGGAGAAAGGCGAGCGCGGCCAGCGTGAAGCGCGAGCCCGGAACGAACCGCTTTTCCAAATCCAAGGCGTCTTCCGAACAATCGACCGACGATGAATCCACGGCAGGGTCCGCAAGTTCATCGACTGAACTTGCGGACCCCAAGGCGGATTCACAGCCATCCCCCAAGAGCTTCCGCGCGATCTTCGCGAAAGAATCCGGGCTTTCCAAAGGTGCCGTTCACAACGATCTGGCAGTTGCAACAGGACTGTCAGAGCAGGAATTGCGTAGCCTGGATCCGGTCGACCTGAGCCAGTCGGAGCTTTTGGCGCTTGCCTCGGTCGAGGATAAACAAGAACGATCCGCGATCATCGCCGACCTGGTCGCCACAGGAGACGCGGCTCATGCCATGACCGCGATAGAAGCCAAGCGGAAAGCCGCTGTGCATTCGGCCGCCCCAGCGAAGGAACCCGACGAATCGGAGCTTTCAACAGCGTGCGTGACCACCTCGAAGACAAGCGGGCCTTCGATCGCGACGCGATCGTCTACCGGCGACTCGGCAAAGCGCGGCATGACTTCCGGGGGCTGGCCAAGGAGCTCTTGCTCAAGACGCGGGCCAAGAATATCACGGATCGGGTATCCAGCCCCCACACAACCATGACGCTCGCCGTACTCGATGTTGACCACCCGAAGTGCTGGCTCTTATGCAGCTATTGCGGCGGCAGGAACGGCAACGGGATCACCTGCGAAGGGTGCAGCGGATGCGGCTACAAGCTCAATCGGATGGAAATTCCGAAGTCGCAGCAGTCGACCAACACCTAAGCCTTCTTGGACTCGGAGCGTCAGCAAAACAGAGGCCGGCTGGTCTTCAGATCAGCCGG
>CALKTZ010000367.1 GCA_937997355.1 uncultured Planctomycetales bacterium
CAGGACGGATGCCGAAGGCGTCGGCGTGGGTGTCGGGGTCGGCGTGGGCGTCGGGGTCGGCGTCGGCGTGGGACTGGGTATCGGAAACAGTATCGGGATTGATGAGGGGGGTGGCGTGGGGCTGGGTATCGACGGGAAGGTGGGCATCGGCCCGGTGGCGACCAGATTTGCCCTGGCGGACTTCTTCCCGGATTGGGCCCGCACCTGGAGTTGAGTCGTGCCGGCCCCGACATGCACCGTCACCTGGAAACGGCCCTTCTTGTCGCTTTTCGCGGTCGCCACCTTCGCGCCGGAGGCGCCGAGGGTGACCTTGACGGTCGCTTTCGGGAAGGTCTTGCCGACGATCGTCACATCGCCGGCGGCGTCCGACGGCCCCGTCAGCGTGGCCGTCAGCTTTGCCGACGCGCGTTTCGCGGGTGCCTTCTTCGACGCATGCCCCCTCTTGATGATCGCCGACGCCGTCTGCCCGCCGATGTGGTCCCCCTGCGCATGATGCGTCGGCGCAGCCTCGAACAGTGCCCCGTGCCGTGCCAATGGCATGGACGCGATGCCGATCTCCATCATGCCCGAAAGGAGTTGCCGGCCTTCGAGGCACTCCACTCCCGGGCGATGCTTCACAACTGGCCGTATCGTTGCCCGGGCGAACCAAAACCCGCGCGGTCCTTGGGGGAGTGTCATGTGTCTATTTGCCTCGAAGTATCGGGGCCGATCGTTGCGAGGAGGGCGATCGTCGGAACATCGATGCCATGTCGAACATTCTACCCCATTTCGAATCGTGACTCCGAATAATTTAATCTTTAGCACGTATCCATGCAAGTGTGCGGCGGGTGCCATGCTTCCAGCTCGGGGCGATTCGCGATCGGACCGCGAACCGCTGGAATCACGACCGCTTGCGAGAAGCCCGAGCCGGGCCGACCGGAATGATTAACCGATCTTGTATTCCTTGATCTTTCGATACAAGGTGCGTTCGCCGATGCCGAGGAGCCGGGAGGCTTCCTCGCGGTTGCCGCCGGTGACTTTCAGGGTCTCGCCGATGTAGTGCTTCTCGATCTCTTCGAGCGACTTGCCGACGAGGGAATCGAGGCCGCCGAGGGCGATCCCCTGCACGCTCGACCCGGCGGACTGGAGGTCGTCGGTGAGGTCGTCGAGGTCGATCACGTTGTCGGTGTCGATCACGACCATGCTCTCGATCGTGTTCTTCAGCTCCCGAACGTTCCCCGGCCACTGGTGCGCCCGGAAGACCTTGCGGACCGCCGGGGTGAGGGTGATCTTCGGCTTGCCGTGGGAAGCCCCGAACTCCTTGAGGAAATGGTCGATGAGGAGGTCGATGTCTTCCCGGCGTTCCCGCAACGGCGGGAGCTTGATGCTCACGACCTTGAGCCGGTGGTAGAGGTCCTGGCGGAAGTCCTTCTCGGCGATGGCGTCGGCGAGGTCGCGATTGGTCGCCGAGATCAGCCGGACGTTCACCTTGATCGGCTCGTTGGTGCCGACGCGGACGATCTCGCCCGACTCCAGGACCCGGAGCAGCTTGACCTGGATCGAGGTCGGCATGTCGCCGATCTCGTCGAGGAACAGGGTCCCGCCGTTGGCATACTGGAAGCGGCCGATCCGGTCGCGATCGGCCCCCGTGAAGGCCCCCTTCACGTGGCCGAAAAGCTCGCTCTCCAGCACGTTCTCGCTCAGCTCGGCGCAGTTGAGGGGCACGAACGGCTTGTTGCGGCGGGGGCTGTTCACATGAAGGGCCTTGGCGACCAGCTCCTTCCCCGTGCCGCTCTCCCCGGTGATCAGCACGCTCACGGGGGTCGGGGCGATCTGCTGCAAGCGGGCCACCACGTTGTGCATGGCCTGGGAATGGCCGACGACCCCCTCGAATCCGAACTTCTCGCTGAGCTGCTTCTGGAGCTCGATGTTGGATCGCGCGAGCCGCTGCGACTGCGACGCCTTGTCGACGACGGTACGCAGCTCGCCGATGTCGAGCGGCTTGGTGAGGTACTGGGTGGCCCCCGCCTGCATGGCGGTGACGGCCGTCTTGATGGTGCCGTGGCCGGTGAGGATGACCACCTCGGCGTCGGGGAGCTCGCGCTTGGCCTTGCCGAGGATTTCGAGCCCGCCGACGCCGTCCATCACCAGGTCGGTGAGGACGATGTCGAAGGCCTGCTCCTCCACGAGCCGGAGCCCCTCCCGGCCGCTGGTCGCGACGACGCACTCGTAACCGACGCGCGCGAGGCTCTCGGCCACGGCCGAGGCGTGGGGCTCGTCGTCGTCGACAACCAGGACTCGGATCTGCTGGTCCATCGGTTCAGGCCCTGCTCCCGGGGGTTCCACCAATCGGCGTCAACGGGTCAGGAGGCCGGCTGCCGAGGGGCGATGGGTAGGCGGATGGTGAATTGGGAACCCTTGCCGGGCTCGCTGCGGACCGAGATCGTCCCGCCGCAGCTCTCGACGATCTTCCGGGCGATCGGCAGGCCCAGCCCGGTCCCCCCCTTCCGGGTCGAGTAGAACGCGTCGAAGACCTTCGAGCAGAGCTCGTCGCTCATCCCCTTGCCGGTGTCGGTCACATCGAGGATGACCCGGGCCCCGTCCTGGCGCGTCGAGAGGATCAGCTCCCCCCCTTCCGGGAGGAGGGCGTGTTCGGCGTTGAGCATCAAATTCAAGAGTGCTTGTTTGAAAAGATCAACATCCAGGACGACCGCCGGCAGGTTCGCGGCGGCGAAGACCCGCACCACGATCCCCTGCGTGGTCGCCTGGGGCTCGTAGAAGTCGCGCAGCTCGTCGACCAGGACGTTGAGGTTGGTCGGCTCCAGCTTCAGCTCCTGGATGCGGGCGAACCGCAGGAAGCTCTCCAGGATGTCGTTGAGCCGGTGGACCTCGGCGCGGAGCCGGCCGATGCGCTGGAGGACCCGCCGATCTCGGGGAGACTCGGCATCCTCGAAGTCCTCGGCCAGCAGGTCGAGGTTCAGCGAGAGGGTCGAGAGGGGGTTGCGGATTTCATGCGCGAGCCCCCCGGCGAGCTGCGAAATCTCGGCGTTCCGCTCGCGAAGCCGGCGGCTGATCTCTCGCTCGTCGAGGTCCCCCAGGTCGGATAAATCCGCGGGCTCGGATTCGAGGAGGGACGTCATCGGGTCAGGAGGCGGGGCCAAGGCCGAGTCGTCGGGGTATCGCAAGGGTTCGGCGACCTCGACGCCACCTTGATCATGCGCGGGTTCCGGCTCGCGTGTCCGGATGGCTTCCGGCGCGGAGGTCACGCTCTTGCTTTTGGCGGTGGGCTTGGGCATGTTGATTCGCGGTCGGCGAGGGGGGCGGCCGATCGGGCTGCCCGTTGCGACGGTGGGCAATCACGCGGATTGCCCACCAACCAGGAACACGTGCCGCCGTGGGGAAGCCGGAAGAGGGCACTCACGATCGGACTCGCCACTCTTCAGATCGGCAGCGGGCAGTCCGGATCGACGGCCCGCCGTGAGACATCGTAACGCCCGGGTCAGCGAGGGCCGCGCGATCCGCCGCGGTCTCGGTCGCGATCGCCATAGCCGCCGCCACCTCCTCCGGGGCCGGACGGACGCCTGGGGGCTCCGCCGCCACCGCCCGAGTTGCCGCCGCCACCTCCACCCGCGCCGGGAGGACGAGTCCGCGAGGCGAACTCATCGACCTCGCCGCGTTCGGCGTAGGCCGCCTTCCGGGAGAGCTTGACGCGATCCTGGTCGTCCACGGCGATCGCCTTGACGAGCATGGTGTCTCCCACCCGGCAGATGTCGGTGACGCTGGAGACGTACCCGTCGGAGAGTTCGCTGATGTGGACGAGCCCATCCTTGCCCGGCAGGATCTCGACGAACGCGCCGAAGTCCTTGATCGAGGTGACCCGGCCTTCGTAGATCCGGCCGATCTGCACCCCTTCGGTCATGGCCACGATCTTGTCTCGGGCCGCCTCGGCGCCCGAGGCGTCGGGGCTCGAAAGGGTGACGATGCCGCTGTCCTCGATGTCGATCTTGGCGCCGGTCTCTTCCTGGAGGCGGCGGATCGTCTTGCCGCCGGGTCCGATGATCAGGCCGATCTTCTCGGGATTGATCTGGATCTGGATCAGGCGGGGGGCGTTCGAGGAGATGTCTTCGCGGGGGCGCTTGATCGCGCGGAGCATGGCCCTTAGGATCTCCAGCCGGGCCTCGTGGGCCTGGTCGAGGGTCGCCCGGACGACCTCCTCGGTGATCCCGTGGTTCTTGAGGTCGAGCTGGATGCCGGTGACGCCGCGCTGGGTGCCGGCGACCTTGAAGTCCATGTCGCCGTAGTGGTCCTCGTCGCCGATGATGTCGGTCAGCAGGACGAACTTGCCGGTGGCCTCATCCTGGACGAGCCCGATCGAGATGCCGCCGACCGGGTCGTTGATCGGCACGCCCGCGTCCATCAGGCTCAGGGTGGCGCCGCAGACCGAGGCCATCGAGCTGGAGCCGTTCGATTCCAGGATGTCGGAGATGACCCGGATCGTGTAGGGGAAGCTCGAAGGGGTGGGGAGGATCGGGGCGACCGACCGCTCGGCGAGGGCGCCGTGGCCGATCTCGCGACGCCCCGGCCCTCGGATCGGGCGGACCTCGCCGACCGCGAACGAGGGCATGTTGTAGTCGAGCATGAACTTCTTGCTGAACTCGTCCATGATGCCGTCGACCCGCTGCTCGTCGGCCGAGGTGCCGAGCACCGTGGTGACGAGAGCCTGAGTTTCGCCGCGCTGGAAGAGGGCGGAGCCGTGGGCCTTCGGGAGCAGGCCAACTTCGCAGCGGATGGTCCGGAGATCCCTGGGGCCTCGGCCGTCGGACCGCTTCCCCTGGAGGATCAGCTCGCGGACGACCCGCTCCTCGACCGCCGAGAAGGCTCCCTTGACCCGGGCTGTCGTGACGGGGGGCTCGTCGGTCGGCTGAGCTTCGGCCGAGGCGGCGGGGACCAGCTCCTTGAGGGCCTCTTCGAGGATCGCCTTGACCGCTGCGTTCCGCTCCTGCTTCAGGACGATCTGCTTGGCGGATCGCAACTGCTCGCTGAAGCGGTCGAAGATGATCGCCTTGAGGGGGTCGGCCTTCGGCTCGGCGTGCTGGTAGGGGGGGAGGCCGGCGGCGGCCAGCAGTTCCTTCTGGAGGGCGATGACCTCCTGGTTGATCTCGTGCGCCCGCATGATCGCGTCGCCCATCTCGGGCTCGGGGATCTCCTCGCCGAAGCCCTCGATCATCACGATCGCGTGCTCGGTGCTGGCGACGATCAGGTCGAGGTCGCTATCCGCCAGCTCGTCGGCGGTGGGGAAGGCGATGAGCTGGCCGTCGACCCGGGCGAGCCGGACCGCGCCGACCGGGCCGTGGAACGGGAGCTGCGCCAGGAGGAGCGAGGCCGAGGCCCCGATCATCGAGAGGACGTCGGGGTCATTCTGGCGATCGGCCGAGATCGGACCCGCCTGGATCTGAACCTCGTCCCGGAAGGTATCGGGGAAGAGGGGACGGATCGGGCGATCGATGAGCCGGGAGGTCAGGATTTCCTTGGTGGTCGGCCGGCCTTCCCTCTTGATGAAGCCGCCGGGGAACTTACCCGCCGAATAGGTCTTCTCGCGGTATTCGATGGTCAGGGGGAAGAAATCGAGCCCTTCACGACCGGGTCCGGAGACGGCGGCGACGAGCGTCATGGTGTCGCCCATCCGGACGACCACCGAGCCGGTGGCCTGCTTGGCCAACTTGCCGGTCTCGATGCTGATGACCTTCCCGCCGATCGTTCGCTCGACCGTCTTGCAGGGAAAAGGGGAGCTTGACATGGAATTTTGTTACCTAGAATGCTGTGTGTGGCTTGGCGAGTAGAATCAGGTGAAGGGAGTGAATGAACCCTGGGCGGAAGAGATCGGCGATTCGACTCGCCGGAACTCTTCGCGGGCACATCCCGTATGCTGTGCCGGATCGGACCAACCGGAATCGGTTGCGACCGGTGGATGATGCCGAGTCGATCGAATCATCGGCCGGCGATCGACTCTGGGCCGACGAACGATTCCGATTCGAGGAATCCGGCCTGCGAACACGACACGACGGTGAGAATTCGACTCAAACCGCCGCCGCTCCTGTCATGAATCGAAGATCCAAAAGCACGACCGACTTATGACGAGCAACCGCGGAAAGGCGAAGTCCGCGCCCGGACCGCTCGGGTCGAGGCGCGGAGGCCGTTTCTGGCTTGGGTCTTCCGGCGTCTCGCGCCGGTTACTTCCGGATGCCCAAGCGGCCAATCACTTCCAAATACTTCTTACGGTCATGGAGCCGTAAGTACTTGAGCAGGCTCGACCGCTTCGACACCATCATGAGCAAGCCGCGACGGCTCGCATGGTCCTTGGCATGCGCCTTGAAGTGCTCGGTCAGGTCGTTGATCCGGGCCGTCAGCAGGGCGATTTGCACTTCCGGAGAACCCGTGTCGGACTCCCCTCGCCCATAAGACCCGATCAATTCCTGCTTCTTCTCCTTCGTAATCGACATCTCACGCCCCACTACCACCGGCCAGGAGACCTGCGCCGTTCTTGTTGAAACCCTTACGCATGTAGAGAGTCACTTTAGGCAAACCCGACTCGAATTGCAATCCCTCGCCCCCCATTCCTGGAGAGCTGTTTTCCTCATCCTGACCGATTCTTCAGCCTCAGTAGGCTTTCATGTCATTTAACTTACTTAGGTTTCCTATTCTCCCAGATTCCTCATCACTCTTTAATCTATTGTCGGGCACGCATCTGCCTCATGGCCTCGATTCCGGCTCCCCAGGTGAAGCCGTGGAGGCTCTGCGACCAGCGAGACTGGGCCGAGACCGAGCCGCCGGGGCCGATCCGGATCGCCGAGACGATGACGATCCCCGCGAGCAGGATGAAGAACGCGGGACGCCAGAGGGTCGGCCAGGTCAGTTCCGCGTGCTCGGGGAGAAGCTGGGCAATCGGCTTCCGACGGCACCACAGGAACAGCGAGGCCACGATCCCGAGCGTGGTCAGGCCGAGCCCGGCCAGGAATCCCGCCGGGCGATAGGTGAAGATGACGCTGTGGCGTCCCGCCGGGAGGTAGACCGCGCGGAACGCGGCATAGGCGGGTCGAATGGGAGCCGGTTGGCCGTCCACGGTCGCCGACCAGCCCGGGTCGTAAGTGTCGGACATCACCAGGTACGAGGGACCTTCCGAGTCGGTCTCGACCATGACCCGCTCGGGGATCTCCTCGACGATCCGGGCGTTCCCTGTCGCGTCGGCCTCCGGAGAAAGCGGCCGGTCCGGGTCCTCGACGATCAGTCGCTTGCGCGGATCCTGGTCGGGGACGGCGAGGGCACGTCCCGCCTCTGCCGGGTCGGCCACGTATTGCGGGCGCCCCGCCAGGCGGACCCGAGGGAACGCCCCCGGGTTCGTCCGGATCAGGGCGGTTCCCACCGGCTCCCCCTGGACGTTCGAGGCGGCCTGCGAGCGGCGTCCCATCAGCAGGTGGGTCACACTTTCGATGTCGAACCGGCCCCGGCCCATCGGGGCGTTGTCGGTGTAGTCGAGCATCCGCTTCGAGATCATCGGCGTTTCCCCGCGCGCCGTCTTCACCCCCCAGGCAAGGGGGAGGCTCCAGTCGAGCGGGTCGCGAACCTTCATGAAGTCGATCGGCTCGGCGGCCTTCTTCTCGTCGCGCCCTCGTCCACCAGCCTTGAAAAACTCGCGAGGTTCCGGGGCATAGCCCGGCTCCGC